>NZ_JADQ01000006.1:0-160425 GCF_000518465.1 Paenibacillus sp. J14
AACGCTTGCCAGCGAGCTTATTTGCGCCAAATGGCCCCATTTGGAGGGTGGAACGGGCAAATAAGCTTTCGCATAAGCGTTAGAATCGCAACGCCTCCGTTTTGGGCCAAATAGCGTTGCTGGCAAGCGTTAGAGCGCAGGTTGGCCTCAACGTTGTCCGCCGGAGACCATCTATGCACACGTGTTCCCCCACAGCGTCCGCGACCCTCTCGCCGAGAGTTTGACTCACTCACATGGCAACGGCTCGCTCAGTGCTGCCACAGTGAAGCTGTCCAGCTTCGTTCGTCTCTCTGCCGCATTCAGGAAACACAGGATTTTCATAGGAAACACTGGCAAATGTTAAGCAGAAAAATGCCAGATTTTCGCAACTTTCCAAGCCGATTGGCGTCTAATATGTCGTCTGGTGATGTCGAAATGGAAATGAACGCCTACGGCAACACAAGGCAAAAATTCTAAAGGTAGGGGTGACGGATGAAGAAAAAAAGTTTGGTGACGCTCATGTTCGGCTGGTTGCTGCTCTTCGTAATGGCGCAAACCGGTCATGCAGCGTCCGGTAGTACGAGTATTTATCTGGATGGGCAAGCACTCGCTTTGCCCCAAAATGGACAAGTCCAAAATGTGAATGGAAATGTGATGATTCCAATTCGTGTCGTCGCGGAGGAGCTAGGTTTTGACGTCAACTATGAGAAGAAGACGCGCACGGTAACCATAAAGCAACCCGGTACAACGCTTATTCTTGTCGTGAATCAAACCACCGCTTCCGTCAATGGAAGCGAGATCAAACTGCCCGTCGCGCCAAAGCTTGCTCAAGATACTACGCTCGTACCTATGCGGTTTGTCAGTGAGCAAATGGGGCTGCAAGTTGCATGGGATAACACAGCGAAGGCTGCTTATTTGACAACGCCAAGCTCTGGCAGCGGAAGCGGGAATACCGGCAATGCCGGGTCTGGCAACGACTCCGGGAACGGCAACGGAACTGACGGAGAGCAACCGGGAACGGTTATGCCTCCAGTAGATACTAGCCATTTGGCGAATGTGACCGGGATCGCGTTTGACAACAACAGCTTAATGATTGCGGTCGATAAGAATGTAACACCTAATGTCTTCACGATGAGTGGTCCCGAGCGGCTTGTGATCGATTTGCCGCAAGCTCAATTTGCCGAAACGTTGGCTAACGGCGCTCCGCTGGACGCAAGTAAGAGCGGGAGCCTTGAAATCACGGATTACCCGGATGTTTCCAAGGTTAGATACGCGTTGTTCAGCAACAATCCATCGACGGTTCGAATTGTATTGGATTTGAACCATAAGGTGAATTACCAGCTGGTCAATGAGAATGACGGCTTGATTTTCGTCAATTTGAACACGGATCCAAGTCAGGGCGGAGGAACCTCCGGCGGCAGCGGGAAGAAGACGGTCGTACTGGATGCCGGTCACGGGGGAAGCGACCCGGGCGCCATTAGTGTTACGAAGAAGAAGGAAAAAGACTTTAACCTGGCGGTTGTGCTGAAGGTGAAGGAACTGCTGCAAAATGATCCGAACATCAATCTGGTGCTAACGCGCGAGAGCGATACGTATCCAACGTTGTCTGACCGGGTGAAGATTGCCGAGAACGTTAAAGCGGACATTTTTATCTCCGTACATGCGAACTCCGGCTCTGCTTCGGCCAGCGGCGTGGAGACCTATTATACGCGGGCAGCCAGCCTGGATCTGGCGAAGGTTATGCATAAGCATCTGGTTCAAGCCTCCGGCTTGGCCGATCGCAAAGTCCGTACGCAAAGCTTGCACGTGACCCGGGAAACGACGATGCCGGCCGTGCTGCTGGAATGCGGGTACTTAAGCAACAAGAACGATGATGCGCTGTTGGCAACCGATGCGTACCGGAGTAAAGTTGCCCAGGGTATCGTTGACGGTATTAAAGAATATCTCGGCCTTCAGTGATCGCCGGGCGAAGGAGGAAGTCACCGTGAACAGAAGAAGAAGCATCATCCTCGGAATCCTGGTACTTCTGCTCGCCTTGAGTAGCGGCTGCGGGCAGAAGCCGCAGGCTGCTCCGGATGCTGGAGCAGGGAATGCCGAGGCGAACCTAGGAAGTGTACAGGCACCAAACGAGGCAACCCCGCAAAATTCCGATGCAACGCAAGGAGCGGGTGGAGTGGATCAACCGCAGCTGAAGACGGAGAGCATTGAGGTTTATTTTACCGATGAACAGATGCTAGAGCTCAGCAAAGAGAGCCGTGAGATCTCTTATCCGGCGGAGCAAGACAAATATTTAGCCGCCCTCAAAGCGCTGCAAACCCCTAATACCGCAAGCCAATTCTCTCTATGGGGCAAAGCGGAGTTTCATTCGGCGGACTTCAAGGACGGAACGGTTACCGTTGATTTAACGCTTCCGGATGAAGCGCGCCTTGGAGCTGGCGGGGAGGCGTTAGCGATAGATGCGCTGAAAAACACGTTGTTCCAATTCGACGAAGTCGAGGCGATCGATGTGCTGGTTGACGGCGCTGCCGTGGATACTTTGATGGGGCATGTCGAACTGACGCATCCATTGGTAAGAAATTAAGAGATCGGGGAGGAACTCTCCCGTTCGCCGTCGAATGGTTTAAGGAGATCTTTTTTGTAGAAAGGAAGAATTTGATGGCATCCTATAAACGCACGTTTCAACGCAGTACCCGGAAAGCAGTCTCCGCGATGCTAGTCACGGCCATGTGCTTGGGTGGGACAACGGCGGCATTCGCCGAGGAAACGCCGGCCGTAACCACGCAAAACGTCGCAGCCGTATCCTTGTTCAGCGACGTACAGAGCGGATTCTGGGCGGAGAAACACATATACAAATTAGCAGCTGAAGGCATTCTGCTAGGCGATGCCGGCAAGTTCCGTCCAGGCGATAACGTTACGCAACAAGAAGCCATTACGATCGCTATCCGGTTCATGAACCTGGATTCGCAACTCGGCAATGGTGCCGGAGCTCCAGAAGATCTGAAAGTGGGCAATTATTTTAAACCTTATTTGGAGCTGGCCCTGTCGAAAAATTTGATTGATAAAAACGAAGAGATCGCTGCCACGAAGGATGGCGAAGCTTGGGGCGAGAAGAAGGCTTCCCGGGAATGGGTAGCCAAGCTGCTCGTTCGCGCGTTGGGGAAAGACGCGGAAGCGAAAGCTTCTGCAACGCTGCCAACCGGCTTTGCCGACCAAACCAGCATCTCCGCTAATACGCGTGGATACGTGAATGTTGCGGTTCAACTGAACTTAACCAACGGGGTTGAAGGGAACCGGTTCGATCCGCTGGGCAAAGTGACGCGGGCTCAAATCGCGACCTTCTTTAGCCGCGGTAGTGAATACGTCAACCCGGGCTATGCCAACGTCTACGAGGGGATTGTAACAGAGCTTACAGACAACAAGATGACGTTGTATACGAACGGTCAGCTGAAGAGCTTCACATTGGATAACCGTTCGGTCTATTTCACGAAGGATTCTGAAACAAGAACCACCCGAAGCGCCTTGAAGCTGTATACGAAAGTGCTGGCTGTGGACAAGGTAGGTTCTGCCGCTTATGTGGAGGTTACCGATCCGAACCAACAGCTGGAGCGCTCGGAAGGTACGCTCCTGCGTGTTCTCGGGAACAACCAATTGCTCTTATTGGTGAATAACAATCCGTTGACTTTGACCTATGACAGCAATACAACTTTTGTTGATCAGTACGGGAACTCCATCAAAGTCAGCGATTTAACCCCGGAGAGCACGGTCGTTGTTCAACGTGAGACGTTTACGCCTGACAAGAAGCCAGTGATTATTCAGCTGCAATCTGTGGCGAATATTTCCGGCAACGGTACGGTTTCGAAGATTGATCTTACCGGGAAGAACGTTACGATCAAGCTTGCCAACGGCAATGAAGAAACGTTCAAATACAACGATAAGACGATTTTGCTCTACCAAAACCAAGTTCTGAGTCAGATGGGCGAAGTGAAAGAAGGGGCATCGGTTACGTTTGAAGTGAAGGATGGCGTGCTGTCCTCCTTAGTTGTGACCCAAGCGACAGAACGAACGGTAACCGGGACCTTGCTGGATCTCGTTGGCGATACGCTGCTGAGCTACACCAATGCCGGCGGACGTGATGAAATCAAGCGGCTTGCGAAGAACGTGACCGTGGAAATCAACGGGATCGCAGACGCGAGCCTGGACGATCTGATCACGGATGAAAAGGGCGGGGACAAGGTTGAATTGACCCTGAATCCCGATGACGAAGTGACGAAGATCGTAGTTACGGGGCGTCAATCCGAGAAATTGGAGAGCGCAACGGTGATCAACTATGACGCGAAAACCAAGGCGCTTACCGTCCTGGATGCGGCGGAGAAACCGTATGTGTTCGTCATCGATGAGAAGACGAAATACAGCTACAACACAACGAACCCAACGTTATCCGGTCTGGAGTCGTTGCTGTCCAAAGGCCGCAAAGTGGATCTGACCGTTGTAGGTTCACGCGCAGTTAATGTGGATGTGACCTACAAGTACGAAGGCACTTATGTATCGGCCAATACCTCCGCGAAGAAAATTACGATTTTGCAGAACAATGGCAAAACCGTAGAAGTTCCTTATCAAGGAACGACGCCAACGATCAGCATTTATGGGAAAGCGAATGCCTCGCTGGCTGATCTCAAAGCCGGGGATCCAGTTACCGCGATGCTGACAGCGAATCAAGATGCGCTGCAAACGCTGGCGGTGAAGAGCACCATTCAGTTTGAGGTCGTTTCGGTGAATACCGCGAACAGCCGCATTCGGGCAACAGCGAACGGCGTAACCTCTGAATTCTATGTAGATCAAGCTGTACTGCTTGGCGAAAATGGCGGGGCCATTAAAGTCAGCGACCTGAAAGCGGGACAAACAATCAATGTTACGTTTACCGGACAATCAGCGATCTCGCTGCAAGTCGTGAAGCTGACGTTAGGAAAGATCCAAAGTGTGGATGGTTCGAGCTTGCTGGTGAAATCTTTTGCCGGCAATGTGGAAACTTATTCCTTAGCTAACGGCGTGAAAGTTCAACGTGGGACAGAAGTCAGCACAAGCGTGACATCGCTAACGACCAATGATCATGTTGAAGTTCGCAAAGATCCAAACGGTGCAGTTGTCGTGAAGGTGCTGACGGCGCAAGAACGCAAATTCTCCCGTTACGATGGGGTAAGCAAGGAAATTATTGTCTTGCGGTCCTCCACGTCTGACAACAATTATCGCTTTGCGGTAACAGCGGATACGTATTTTCACCAAGGTGACACGACAATATCCGTGCAATCCCTCCAGATTAATGATAAAATTGTTTTGTATTTCAACGGAGACAAGCTGGTTGAAGTCGAAAAGCAATAATCATTATTTCGTGAGATCAACCGTCTTGATGCGGGATGTTTCCCGAGTCAAGACGGTTTTTTCGCGGATAAAACCAAGCGGCCAGCAGGGCCTCCAGGAAAGGAGTGGAGACATGAACGCGGCTGATGTCCGCCATATTTTAGACACCATCGGTGCCATGTTTCCGGATGCGCGCTGTGAGTTGAACCACGAGAATGCCTTTGAGCTTACGATTGCCGTCCTCCTGTCCGCGCAGTGCACCGACGCTACGGTCAATAAAGTTACGGCTGATTTATTTAAGAAGTATAAAACGCCGGAGGATTACGTCTCGGTTCCGTTGGAGGAACTGGAACAAGATATCCGTAAAATTGGCTTGTACCGCAGCAAAGCCAAGCATATTCAAAGTTTGTGCCGGATCTTGCTGGAACGGTACGGCGGCGAGGTGCCCAGGGAACATGAGAAGTTGGTTGAACTGCCCGGGGTGGGGCGTAAGACGGCCAACGTTGTCGTATCCAACGCCTTTGGGGTTCCGGCAATTGCCGTTGACACGCATGTGGAGCGCGTCAGCAAACGGTTAGGTTTAGCCGGATGGAACGATTCCGTTCTCGAAGTGGAAAAGAAGCTGATGAAACGGGTACCTAAAGAGGAGTGGACGTTAACGCATCATCGCTTAATCTTTTTCGGAAGGTATCACTGCAAGGCGCAAGCCCCTAAATGTGATGTTTGCCCGCTGCTTGACGTTTGCCGGGAGGGCAAAAAACGTATGAAAACGCCGCAAAACAGAAAACCTAAGAAAAATGCGGCAAAATAAGATAACCCATAGGTGAGGATGAGAGACCACATGAGATGCATTTCTGTGTATACCGACAACTTTGAACAGTTCTCGGACGTATTTGAACAAGTTCTTGATTTGAATTTAGGTGAAAATGACGAACGTGAAGTGGACGGGCTGATGGTCAGCGACTCCGGTGAAGTGCCTGAGCATTATTTGGAGCGGATGTCCGCAAAGCCTGAGGTTGTCGTGATGAAGGATAAAACACGCGGCATTACCATTTTACAGCACGGCAAGGTGTTTGAAGTCCTGCTTCCAACTGAAACCGCAGAAGTTGCGGTGAAGTAGAGCTTATATCCCTCTTTTTTTCAAAAAAGAGAAAATGAAATCCCCTCGAATGCGCTTGTGAAACTCACGCACATTCGAGGGGATTTTTGTTGTTAGAGCTTGTTCGTTCACCTATCGTTTCTTAGGCGCGAAGAGATCATCAGCAGTCCGAAGGAGAGCAGGATCGTGCAGCCTGTTAACGCCCAAGCCAGCTGAAGGTTACCGGTATCAACGGCAAAATAAATAGCCGTCGGTATCGTTTGAGTGCGGCCGGGAATGTTGCCGGCGATCATCATCGTTGCCCCAAATTCCCCCAGCGCACGGGCAAACCCGAGAATAAAGGCCGCCTGCAGCGAACGCGCGGCGAGCGGAAGCACGATATAGATCAGCACCTGCCATTCCCCGGCGCCCTGCGAACGAGCGGCGTCTTTCAGATGCTTATCCACTTCAAGGAAGCCGGACTTCAACGTTTGATAGATCAGCGGGAAGCTGACAACAGCCGCCGCGACCACGGCACCAAGCGGCTGAAACACAAAGCTGATGTGGAACAGGCGTTCCGCGGCCTGGCCGATCCAACTGTTTTTCCCCAACACCACCAATAAAATAAAGCCGACCACGCTTGGCGGAAGGACCAGCGGAAGGAGAAAGGCGGTTTCCACCAACGTCTTCCCATAAAAAGTGGCGGCGGACATGCGCCACGCCACCAGCAATCCTGCCGCAAAGGCAATGATCGTGGCGGCAATGGACACTTGCAGAGATAAGGTGACTGGCTCCCAG
Organism: Paenibacillus sp. J14; assembly: GCF_000518465.1. Taxonomy (NCBI): domain Bacteria; kingdom Bacillati; phylum Bacillota; class Bacilli; order Caryophanales; family Paenibacillaceae; genus Paenibacillus; species Paenibacillus sp. J14. The sequence goes on from NZ_JADQ01000006.1 coordinate 7,211, forward strand.
AAGGAGTCCGAGAATTCAAATGTATGCATATATGGTTACTCCATCGGGGTGAACCCGTATTTGATGAATACTTGCCGGGCTTGATCGCTTAATATAAATTCGTAGAAAGCTTTCGCTTCGTCGGGATGGGCGCTGCCCTTAAGCACGCCGATCGGATATTCAATCGGGTCATGGCTTTCAGGTTCTGCGGTCAAGGCCACCTTCACTTTGTCGGAAAGGGCTGCATCGGTTTTGTACACGAACCCGGCGTCAACATTGCCGGTTTCCACATAAGACAGCACCTGTTTGACGTCCTTCGTCAGCACCAAATGGGATTGCAACGTGTCCCAAAGCTGATAGTAGGCTAGAGCTTGCTGTGCGTATTTTCCGGCTGGAACCGATTCAGGGGTGCCCATGGCGATATCGCCGAGTTTGCTTAAATCGTCCATGCGTTGGATCACCACAGCATCTTCCCTAGGGACGATCAGGACCAAGTTATTCGTCACTAGGTTGGTGGTGAGACTCTCGTTGATGAGTCCTTTGTCAAGCAAGACGTTCATTTGTTTCGTTCCGGCAGACAGGAACAGGTCAACCGGTGCGCCTTGTTCAATCTGCTGCTGAAGCGTGCCGGAAGCCGCATAATTAAAAGTCAGCTTCACTTGGGGATGCTCGGCTTCATACAAGCTCTGAAGTTCACTTAGGCTCTCAGTTAAGCTGGCAGCGGCGGAGATGAGCAACTCGACTTCTTCCGTAGAATCAGACGGGTCCTTGACCGGTGCAGACGAGGCAGCAGGATGGCCGCAACCGGAAGATAGAATGATCAGAATGGCTGAGAGTACAGCTAAGATAGGCTCTTTCATAAATTTATGCATAGGTAAACCACCTTAGTTATATCTAATTATAACTAGATTATACAAAACATAACGAATTGTATAGACCCCTAGGGAATCTTCATTGAAAAAAAGAGGAATCCCCGGTAAGATGAGTCTAGTTGCATGAACTGATGTGGAACGGATGAAGGAGTGCGCTATGACCGAACCGATCTCATATACCGCCGAGGAAATCGCCAAACTGTTGAAGGTGTCTAAGCTAACGGTCTATGACCTGATCAAAAAAGGAGAACTTCCCGCTTACCGGGTGGGTAAACAGATGCGAGTGGATTCCACTGATCTGGAAGCTTATAAGCAGAGAGCCAAAGGCTGGACAGCACCTCATGCTGCCGCCGGTATACCGGCTTTCCAAGCGGCGCCCTATACTATGCCGCCTCAGTCGGATGTAGATAGGGGAGAAATGCCGAATGGTGCGAAGACGCTGGTCATTACCGGGCAGGACACGGGATTGGATCTGCTGGCGAAAGCACTGGAATCCAGACTTCGGGGGTGCCGGCCGCTGCGTTCTTTTGCCAGCAGTATGGACAGCTTGGTGGCCATGTATCATGGTGCGGCAGATATCGTGAGTACCCATCTGTATGACGGAGATACGGGAGAGTATAATTTGCCGTATATTCGCAAGTTGTTTATTTCCCTTCCTTATATGGTGTTGAACTTTGCGACGCGGAGGGCTGGATTTTACGTCAAGCAGGGCAATCCGCTGGGGATTCGCTCCTGGGAGGATCTGGCGCGGCCGGGAATTCGGTTAATTAATCGGGAAAAAGGCTCCGGCGCTCGGGTGCTATTGGATGAGCAACTGCGCATGCACGGGATTTCACCGGATTCCATTAACGGATACGATCAAGAGGAAACATCGCATATGGGGCTGGGCGGACGAATTACTCTTGGTCAGGCAGACGTTGGAGTCGGCAGTGAAAGACCGGCGAAGATTGCCGGACTTGAGTTTATTCCGCTCACTCAGGAGCGGGTGGATCTCGTCGTCATGAACAAGCCGGAAAATCGCGAGTGGATTGCCAAGCTGCGCGAAACGTTGGAATCCGACGCGTTGCGCGGGGTGCTCTCCTCGTTAGGCGACTACGATCTGTCGCTCACCGGAAAGGTGTTGGCGGATCGAGAGGCCGGGTTATATTAATACATCTTGAACCGTCTCCGTTTGGGGGCGGTTTTGTTGTACAGAAAGCCCGTAAGGAAGCTGCAAATAGGGAGCGTTTCCAACCGCCCGGGGAAATGTTAAAATATGAATAATTAAAATGAAACTTGATTTCGCAGCGTGGAAAACGGAGGGGCATGGATGGATCAGACGATGACGAAAACGGACTACGAACTGCAGGAGCGGCTGCATCAGCTGCAACACTTGCTGGAGCAGGAAGGAGATGCTACTTCGGCGGCGGAGCTTCGAGAAGTGGGCGATAAGCTGGAACGGCGGGAGCTGGTCGCGGCGTTTTGCGGCCATTTCTCTGCAGGGAAGTCGAGTCTGATTAATACGTTAAGCGGAAAGACGGTGATGCCGGCCAGCCCGCTGCCTACCAGCGCCAATGTGGTCCTGATCCGGGAAGGGGAGCCGCGCGCGCTGCTGACGCCAGCCGATCCGGGGAAACCGAAGGTCGAGGTGCCGGTGGACGAGGTGGCTGCGTATTGCCGCAATGGGGAGGAATACACCCGCGTTGAACTGTGGGATCGGGTGGAGCTGCCGCCACGCGGCGGCGTTCTGCTGGATACGCCAGGGGTCGACTCCAATGACGCCGGCCACGCGATGGCCACGCATTCGGCGTTGCACTTGGCGGACGTCGTTTTTTACGTGATGGACTATAACCATGTATCTTCGGAGACGAACTTAAGCTTTGCCAAATCGTTAAGTGATTACGGTAAACCTGTTTATATGATCGTAAACCAAATTGATAAGCATCGGGAAGAGGAACTGCCCTTTACCGCGTATCAGGCTTCCGTCAGTCAGGCGTTCCGGAACTGGAATATTCAGGCGCAGGGGATCTTTTATATCTCGCTGAAACAAGAGGACGCCCCTGGCAATATGCTTCCGCAGCTGCGGGAAGTGATCGGCCATTTGTTTGCACGGGGAGAAGGTTTGCTGGAGTACAGTGCTTATGCTTCAGCTGCCCAGTCGGTTGAAGGATATCTGGCTCGTGCGGCTGCGGCGGAGCAGTCCCAACGTGAGCAGCTGGAGGCGGAAGCCGGCGGAGAGACGGACGTTTCCGCGATGGAGGAGGAGCTGCGGCAGCTGGAACTGGCGGGTCCGTCAGGTGAGCAGCTATGGGAGACGAGAAAGCAGGAATGGCTGCGCCGCATTAGCAGCCTGCTGGAGACAGCCCAACTGATGACGCCGCCGCTCCGGGAGCAGGCGGGACGTTATTTAGAGAGCCAGGCGCCGGGCTTTAAAGTGAAAGGCTGGTTCGCTGCCGGGAAGACGGAAGTGGAGAAGCAGAAGCGGCAAAGCGAATTTTTGCAGGCGCTGGCCGAACAAGTTGAAGCGCAGCTGGACTGGCATGTGCGCCAGGAGTTGCGGGTGATCGGCCAGGAACTGGAGCTCTGGGGCGAGACTTGGGAGCAGCAGCTCGACGAACGGATGCCGAAGCCGGCGGAGGCGTGGATCACGGAGCCGCTACCCGGCGGGGCAATGCTGTCCGGCGAGTCGACGCTGCATTACGCGGCAGCGGTAGGCGCCGGCATCGCCGCGCGTTATCGCCGCGCGGCTGTGGACGTGATCGACGCGCTGCTCGCCGCGCCGTCGCCGCGCCGCGCCGCCGCAGCGGAGGCGGCGCTCGCCCGGCGCGCCGAGCTGGCGGCGCGCCTGCCCGCGGCCCGCGCCCTGGCGCAGCTGGACGCGGCCGCCGAGGCGCGCGCAGCGCGCTGTGCCGCGCTGCTGGGCGCGCCCGTGCCCCTCACCCCCGGCCTGCTGCCGGAGGTGAGGGCAGTGGCTGCCGCGCCGCACGCAGCAAGCGGCGCGGGAGCGCCTGCGGCGGCGGGGACAGCGGGCAGCACCGCTGCCGCTGCCGGATCGCCGCCGCAGGCGAGGGCCGCCGGGGGCGATGCCCCGGCGGCAACGGCGCCCGCGCCCGCATCGGCGGCGCAAGAGCCGCCGGCTGCGCCTGCGCGCGGGCGCGCGCTGGCCGCCGCCGCACGCCTGGCGGGTGCGGCGGAGCGGCTGGCTCCCCACCCGGCCTTTGGCACCGGGGTGCGGGCGCTGACCCGTCGCGCTGCCGAGCTGCGCGACGGCGTGTTCACCGTGGCGCTGTTTGGGGCGTTCAGCGCCGGCAAATCGTCCTTCGCCAGCGCCTTGCTTGGCGAAGCGGTGTTGCCCGTCTCGCCGCATCCGACCACCGCGGCGATCATCCGCGTGATGGCGCCGGCAGACGATCAGCGCCATAACACGGCCGCCGTCAAATTCAAGAGCGCCGAGGCGATCCGCGAAGACTTGGCCTACTCCTTCCAAGCCCTGGGCTTAGGGGAATGGAAGGAGACGGCTTGGATGGAGGCGGTCCGGCGCTTGAAGCCCGAAGACATTCCGGCGGCCGGCCGGGCGCATTACAGCTTCCTGCAGGCCGCCGCTGCCGGTTGGGCAGAAACCGCCGATCGGCTCGGACAGGTGGAGGTCGTGGAAGCCGAGCAATTCCGCAGCTATGCAGCAGACGAGACGAAAGCCTGCTTCGTGGCGGAAATCGATTTTTATTACCGTTGTCCGTTAACGGAACAAGGCATCGTGCTGGTGGATACCCCGGGGGCCGATTCAATCCACGCTCGCCATACAGGGGTTACGTTCCAATATATGAAGGATTCCGATGCGATCATCTTCGTGACGTATTACAACCACGCGTTCTCGCGCGCCGATAAGCAGCTCCTGAGCCAGTTGGGACGAATGAAGGGCAGCTTCGCTCTCGACAAAATGTTCTTTGTCGTCAATGCCGCCGATCTGGCGTCTTCGGAGGAAGAGTTGACGGCTGTTGTGGAGCATGTAAGGGACGGCCTTCGCAGCGCCGGCATCCAGCAGCCCAACGTATATGCAGTATCCAGTATGCGAGCGATGGCAGCAAGACGGGAGAATACGGCGGACGACCCAGGCTTCTCCCTGTTCCGGCAACGCTTCTCGACGTTCCTGGAGCAGGATCTTGGGAATCTGGCGGTGTCGTCCGCGGTGGAAATGATGAAGCAGATGCAAGAACGGTTGTCCAAATGGACGGAAGCTGCTGGGCAAAGCGCGGAAAATGCGGAGCAACAGCTTGCCGCCTTGCGTGGCCGCCGGGATCTGTTTGAGCAGGCGGTTGCCGAGTTTCTTCAGGTCGATATCGGTCGGGAATGGAGCCAGGAGAACGCCGAGCTGCTGTTCCATGTCGTGCAGCGGGTACGCCTGCAGGCGCTGGAGCTGTTTGCGGAATTTTTCCACCCCTCCTTGTTACAGGAGCATAACGGTTCGTTGAAACGGAACTTTACCGTTGCACTGCGCGGGTGGCTGGATCAGGTTTCAGGCGAATTGGAGCGGGAGTTGCTTGCGACCTCGCTTCGCTTGGAGCGCAAAGCGGAGGCGCTGCTTCGCCGGGAAGCTGAAAGCTGGTGCCGTCGGTATGAGGCGGCCCTGGATATGCCGCTCAGCTATTCCAGTGCAGAGACGAGCTGGAATACGCCAGCGATTCCGGAAGGCTTGCTGGACAGCGGATCGTTGGCGCCGGAAGACTATTGGCCGTATTTCAAAAATCCCAAAGCGTTCTTTGAAGGCGGCGGTCGTTTGCAGCTGCGGGCGAAGCTGGAGGAGCCCCTGCTCGCCAAGCTGAAGGCGATCGTTAACGAGATGGAAACCTTCTTCCAGGAGCATTATGAGCGTGAAATCGCGTTGCGGAAGGAGCAAACCGCTGAAATGTTCCGCGGTTTATGGACGGAATGGGAGCAGAGTATTCAAGGTTCCAAAGTCTCTCCGGAGGAGCTGACGCATTGGAAAAGCATCCTTGCTCAAATCGGGCGGGATGTGGAGGAAATGAAAGCTTTTTATGATAAATAGGCGGGTTTCACCCGTGATAGAAGCCTAATATTCGAATTTACCGGATATTAGGCTTTTCTACGCTTTGCCGCGGAAAAATCATGATGTTAAACTGCAAGGGACTAAAGCCCTGAAAGCGCATGCTTTCTGGCTGTGACAGGTTTCGCGGCGTTCAGACGACTCTCCCTGATCCAGCTGCTAAGACGTCCGGAACCGTTTGGTTGTGAAGAGGTATTTGAAGTACAGTTCACAAACGGGTGTAGGAGGAGAGACATGGAGGTTCTTAGGCAACTTCGGGTGTATTACCAGGCTAAGTTGAATTACTTGGTGTTGTCGATTATATGCTTGGCAGCTGCGACTGGGCTGGGGTTAGTTTACCCGATGCTGCTGCGCAAGCTGATCGATGATGTCATTTGGCCGGGGAATTATGGAGAGGTCGTATGGCTTGCCGCGACGGCAGTTTCGGTTGTGGCCGTGAAGGCGTGTCTGCAGTTCTTGCACGGTTTTTTTGGCGGAAGACTGGGGAACTACTTGGCGTATCGGTTACGTAACGCATGTTACGAGAAACTGCAATTTTTATCGTTCCGCTACTATGACACGGCGAAGACCGGGGATTTAATGTCACGGTTGACGGGGGATTTGGAAGCCATTCGCAACTTTGTAGGGTTTGGCTTTGCCCAGCTGCTGAATCTGATCTTGATGGTCACATTTGGATCAGCGGTCATGCTGTCCATTCATTGGCAGCTTACGTTAATCACGATGATTACCATCCCTTTCCTGGCTGGCGTGGCTCTCAAATTTGAGTCTAAAATTCATCCAGCCTTTCAGGAAATGCGTCTGGCGCTCAGTTCCTTAACGACCGCGGTACAGGAGAACGTGACGGGCGTACGTACCGTCAAATCGTTCGCCCGGGAGCCGCACGAAGTGGAGAAATTCTCGCTTCGCAATGAGCGCTATAAAGATAATCAGATCTTCGCAGCCACGCTGTGGAGCCGATTCTTTCCAGTCATGGAGCTGCTGGCTTCCATCAGCGTTGCGGTGCTGCTCTCGGTCGGCGGGACCTTGGTAATTAAGGGCTCAATGTCGCTCGGCGATCTGGTCGCGTTCTTTAGTTTAATCTGGTTTATTATTGGTCCGATGTGGGGCTTAGGCTTTCATATCAACAACTATACGCAATCTAAAGCGTCCGGGGAACGGGTGCTGGAAATTCTCAATCAACCGATCGATGTGAAGGACAACGAGCAAGCGGTAGAGCTGGACCCGGATCAGGTTCGCGGCGATGTCCGGTTCGATCGAGTGACGTTTGCTTACGGGAACAAAATGCCGGCGGTCGTAGATATCGACTTCCATGCCCCGCCCGGCTCCGTCATAGGCTTTCTTGGCGGCACCGGCTCCGGCAAATCGACGATCATTCAGTTGCTGATGCGTGCTTACGACGTGAATAAAGGCTGCATTTTACTGGATGGCCAAGACATTCGGGAGCTGAGCGTACGCAGTCTGCGCAGCCAAATTGCGACGGTGTTTCAGGAGACATTCCTGTTCTCGTCATCGATTAAAAACAATATTGCTTACGGCATGACCGACGTCACGATGGAAGAAATCATTCGTGCTGCTCAACTGGCGAAAGCACATGATTTTATTATGGAGCTGCCGGACGGTTACGATACTGTTGTTGGGGAACGGGGACTGGGATTGTCCGGGGGCCAGAAGCAGCGGATCGCCATCGCCCGCGCCTTGCTCAAGAATCCCAAAATCCTGATCTTGGACGATGCCACCAGTGCGGTGGACATGGAGACCGAGCAGGAGATCCAATCCGGGTTCAAAGAAGTGATGCGGGGACGGACCACGTTTATTATCGCCCATCGGATCTCTTCGTTGCGACATGCCGATGAAATTCTGGTCTTAAACGAAGGACGGGTAGTCCAACGCGGGAAACATGAGGAATTAATTAAAATCCCAGGTCCATACCAGGATGTATACCGTATCCAATATGCAGACCATTTGGCTGGAGCCCTTGGGCATGAAGGGGAGGGAGAGGCGTGAATACCTATACCGCGACCAGGTCGAAATCGAAGTCCGGCAAGGATGCCGGCCTAGGTAAAATCGAAGAACGGTTTGTGTATCAGGACGATGAGCTGATTGATAAAGCGTTTGACTGGCAGCAATTCCGTAGGCTCTTTGCTTATATGAAGCCATATGCCAAGCAAATGTTGCCTTTGATCATCGTGATGACTGTGCTTGGTACCGTGACAAAGTTGGCTGTACCTTATTTGACCAGTTTGGCCATCGACCGCGCGATCGCCCCGTCGAACGGACAGACCAGCCTATCGTTGCTGTACGGAATTACTGCCTCCGTCCTTGTTCTGTACCTCATTCAATGGGCTTCCGGTGTCTACCGGATTAAGTATACGAATATCATTGGGCAGAGAGTAATCTATGATTTGCGCGCCGACTTGTTTAAACATATTCAGAAGCTCTCATTTAACTTCTTTGACAAACGCCCGGCGGGCTCGGTGCTGGTGCGGGTCACCAATGACGTCAATTCCCTGCAGGATCTGTTTACCAACGGGGTCGTCAACCTGATGATCGATTGTGTGCAGCTGGCCGGGATCGTCGTGATTTTGCTGCTGATTAACTGGAAGCTTGGGCTGGCGGTGATGGTTACCGTCCCGATCATGTTCCTCATTTCCACCAAACTGCGGCAAAAAATCCGGATGGCCTGGCAGGAAGTCCGGATGAAGAACTCGCGGATCAACTCCCATTTGAACGAGTCGATTCAGGGGATTCGCGTCACTCAGGCTTATACGCAAGAACGGGAGAATATGCGCTATTTCGATTCGATGAACCTGAGCAACAAGAAGTCATGGGATAAAGCGTCAGCGATGAACCAGGCGTTTGGCCCCTTGATCGAAATAACCGGGGGCATCGGTACATTTGTCTTGTTTGTACTGGGCGTCTACCTGATTCAGTCGGGAGAACTGACGATTGGTCTGTTGGTGGCGTTCAGCAACTATGTGGGTAACTTCTGGGACCCGATCAACCGCTTGGGGCAAATGTACAACCAGCTGCTGGTGGCGATGGCCTCCTCGGAACGGATCTTCGAGTTTATCGATGAGGAGCCAAATATCGCGGATAAGCCAGGAGCCAAACCGATGCCTGCGATCACGGGCGAGATCCGCTTTAACCACGTCGTCTTTGAATATGAAAAAGGGCGTCCTGCCCTAAAAGGCATCGATCTGGAGGTGAAACCCGGTCAGTCGGTTGCCCTTGTTGGCCACACCGGCTCGGGAAAAAGCACGATCATCAACCTGCTCAGCCGGTTCTATGATCCTAGCGGCGGCTCAGTTGTCATTGATGGTTATGACATCCGTGACGTGACGGTCCAAAGCCTCCGCAGTCAGATTGGCGTCGTGCTTCAGGATACGTTTATTTTCTCTGGAACGATTCGGGAGAATATCCGTTTTGGTCGATTGGAGGCTACGGATGAGGAAGTAGAAGCCGCAGCGAAGGCGGTAAATGCCCACGATTTTATCGTGAAACTGCCAAACGGTTACGATACGGAAGTAGAGGAACGGGGGAACGTATTGTCCATGGGACAACGTCAGCTGCTGTCGTTTGCCCGGGCGCTGCTCGCCAATCCGCGGATTCTGATCCTCGACGAAGCCACGGCCAGCATCGATACGGAAACGGAGCTGAAGATCCAGGAGGCGTTGAAGGTGTTGCTGAATGGAAGAACGTCGTTTATCGTAGCTCACCGGCTCTCCACCATTCGAAGTGCTGATAACATCATCGTGCTGGATCATGGTGAGATCAAAGAAATGGGCACCCACAGGGAATTGATGGAACGAAAGGGAATCTATTACGGCTTAGTCCAAGCACAGTTCCGTTATTTGTAACTTTTTATCGAAAAATATTTAGATTTTTAATTAGAACTATTGCAATCTTGCCCGTAAAGCCGGAAAATAGAGTAGGATACTAAAACGGCAAATTTATTAAAGGTGGTTTGGTCCAATTGAGTAGTGAGGCGTTAGCTCCGGCTTTGGTCATTCGCAAGGCTTGTTGCGACGATGTTCCACACATGCTTCCTTTAATGCGTCAACTGCGTTATCCAATGACGGCCAGTGTATTGAAGGAACGTTTAGAGATGTTGGAAGGCCAGCTGTTGCTAGGCAACCTGGTTGCGGAACTTGACGGCGTGGTCGTTGGGACAGCTTTTCTCAAGCAGCTTCAGACACACGACATGAGTAGACCGGTAACCCGGATTACAGCATTGGTTGTTGATGAGAAACACCGCGGCACAGGGATCGGAAGACGGTTGATCGAAGCGGCGGAGATGTGGGCCCGTGAACGGGGCAGCACAGATCTGGTATTATCTACAGCCCGCGAGAACCATCTTGCCGCCAAAGCGTTCTATGAACATTGCGGCTTCAGATGCACCGGCTACCGAATGAATAAGCCGTTGAACTAAGCTTAGAAAACAAATCAAACTGCGTTGTAAGCGATCTCGCTCCGCCCTTGAAGAAGGGCGGGGCTTTTTTGTGTTCTACGGAGAAGACATCTGTGTAAAATTATTTTACTTTCTTGACTGATAATCAAGTTGGAAATTGTAGTTTTACGTAGTCGAGGGAGTAAGGTGATTTCAGATGTCACGATTACTAACATAAATAGCGAGCTAGTAAGTGATTTATGTTAGATAATATGACTGATACATAACATAACCGGGGCGAAGCCCTAGAACAAGATTGATCTGAGGAGGATGTGTATGAAGGGGAAAAAAAGAATTGCCTGGCTGGTTAGTGCATGTTTCATCATCGGGTTGCTCTCGGCGTGTAATTCGACCGGCAACGCGGCAAAACCGGCGGCTGGAAATACCAGCGCTTCTGGAGGGGGAGGTACGGTCATCAAGATCGCCTCGCAATCTCCGCTTTCCGGTGGCTCGGCCATTCAAGGGGAATCGATTAAGCTGGGCGGACAGATGGCGCTGGAGGAGCGTCAGGCTGAATTTAAGGACCTGGGATTTGATCTGCAATTCGTTCCTTACGATGACCAAGGCGATTCGAAGAAAGGTGTCGCCAACGCTGAATTAATCGGCGCGGATCAAGCGGTATTGGCGGTGCTTGGACATTTAAACTCCGGAGTATCGATTCCGAGCTCGGTTGTTTATGAGAAATACAATATTCCGATGGTTTCGCCGGCTAGTACGGCAACGGACTTTACAGACCGGAAGCTGAAGATTGCGAACCGGATTGTCGCTCGCGACGACTTCCAGGGACCGGCGGGTGCCGAATATGCCGTGAAGACGGTCGGGGCGAAAAATATTTTCATTATCCAAGATAAAACTGCTTACGGCCAAGGGTTGGCCGATGCTTTTCGCAGCTCCGCTGAAGAGCTGGGAGCGAAGATCGCCGGGTACGAAGGGATCACGGTAGGTGAAAAAGACTTTAACGGTGTTCTGAACCAAGTGCTGAGCAAAAAACCGGACTTTATCTTCTTCGGCGGGATGTATGCCGAGGCTGGATTGATTGTTAAACAGGCTCGTGAGAAGGGCATCACGGTGCCGATCATGGGTGGGGATGCGCTGGATTCCTCGGGGATGGTGGACATCGCTGGCGATAAGTTGACGGAAGTCGCTTACAGCTCGGTATCTACGGACGTTACGAAATCCAACAAGGACTGGGCGGAGAAATACGAAGCGAAGTTTGGCAAATCCGTGGAGAACTACTCCGCTTATGCCTATGATTCGATGAACATTATTTTGAACGCGGTGAAAAAAGCGATTGAGGACAATAGCGGCAAGCTGCCGACCCGTGAGCAAGTCCGCGATGCGGTCCGGGCGACCACTGATTTCGACGGGATTGCTACGAAGGTCAGCTTTGACGACAAAGGCGATAACGAATACGCCAAGGTCTTCATTTATAAATTCGATTCACCAACTTATCCTGGCACGATGGTATCCGAAATCGAACAGCCGAAGTAATTGGACGAACGGCAATAACGCAGAAGGGGTAAGGACAAATGGATATGATCCTGCAAACACTCCCCCAGGTTTTGGTGGACGGATTAACGTTAGGTGCGGTCTACGCGGTAGTGGCCATCGGCTATACGATGGTATACGGCATTCTCGAATTTATTAATTTCGCGCATGGAGAAATCTTTATGACCGGTGCATTTGTCGGCACCGCAGCCTTGTTGACGATGAACTCGGCCGGTTGGCTCGGCGGGTTGCCCGCTGCCGTTACTTATTTTTTGATCCTAGCGATGGCGATGTTGTCAACCGGGTTGCTGGGGATCGGGATCGAACGGGTGGCTTATCGCCCGCTCCGCCGGGCTCCCAAGCTGATCTCATTGATCTCAGCGATCGGGGTGTCCTTTCTATTACAGGATATCGTCCGCTTTATCGCGGATCTCCGTACCGGGAATTTTATCGTTACCGGCATTTCGCTTTACGGAGAAAACCTGAAGCTGGGCGCATCCTCTTTATGGAGCGGGTTTGACGATGCCTTTCTGAAGACCAATACCATCATTGTGGTGGCGGTGGCCGTCGTATTGATGGCGGGGCTTGACTTTTTCGTCAACCGCACCAAGTGGGGAACCGCGATGCGGGCGGTTGCCCAGGACCGGGAGACGGCGTCGTTGATGTCCATTAATGTCAACAAGGTCATTGCGCTGACCTTCTTTATTGGATCGGCGCTAGGCGGCGGGACGGGCGTTCTGTTCGCCCAGCAGTATGGTACCATCGATCCCTATATCGGCTTTATCTTGGGGATGAAGGCCTTTACGGCAGCGGTGCTTGGCGGTATCGGCAATATCCGCGGCGCGATGTTTGGCGGATTGTTCATTGGTGTGTTGGAAATGTTCTCGTCCGCGAACCTGTCTGTCATCACAGGCGGTGCGCTGGGCGGGGAGTATAAAGACGTTGTCGCGTTTCTGATCCTGATTGCGGTACTCATTTTCAAGCCGGAAGGGTTATTCGGCAAAGCCGTGAAAGAGAAAGTGTAGGTGATCGGCTATGAACAAACTGAAGCTCTGGCTGGGCCAAAGCCAGCTTGCCCAAGCCTTGTTATTGACATTGTTTGTCTTTGTTACAGCGGCAAGCGTATATTTTTCGAATAAATCGGTCATCGCCTTCCTGCTCTTGCTCGGCTCCTTGCTGCTGCTATACTTAACGACCTTCCGAACCTCGATTAAATGGGCGGTTGGTGCGATGCTGCTGCAGGTAGTTATTCCGTTCGCTACTTCCGGCGGCCCGGCTCATCAATCGTATATGGAGGTGGCGACGCAGTGCGGCATTTACATTGCGATGGCGTTAGGGCTAAACATCGTCGTCGGATTCGCCGGCCTGCTTGACCTTGGATTTGTTGCATTCTTCGCGGTAGGTGCTTATACGTACGCCATTTTTGCCACGCCGCAGGCCAACGAATTCATCTCCGGCCAGTTGTTTCCGCTGCCTGGAGGCGCGTTTTGGATTTTTATCGTGCTTGGCGGCTTTATGGCAGCCTTGTTTGGACTGCTGCTTGGTTTGCCGGTACTTCGGGTCAAGGGCGACTACCTGGCGATCGTTACGCTGGGGTTCGGGGAAATTATCCGGATTATCTTTAACAACCTGGATAAACCGGTGAATATTACGAACGGAGCGATGGGGTTGTCCTCGATTCAGCCGCCAAGCTTGTTTGGGTTATCCTTTACGTTTCCGAACCAGTTTTACTTTATCGTGCTGTTTATCTTGGCGATCGTGATTTTTGGCGTGAAACGGCTGGAGCATTCCCGGCTGGGGCGGGCTTGGAAGGCGATTCGCGAGAACGAGATCGCCGCACAATCGATGGGCATTCCGCTCATTCGCACCAAATTGACCGCTTTTGCGATTGGCGCTTCTTTTTCAGGCATGATGGGCGTGGTGTTTGCGGCAAAGCAAACGTTTATCGATCCGACAAGCTTTACGCTGCTTGAATCGATCACGATTCTGGTCATGGTGCTGCTGGGCGGCATGGGCAGCGTGCCCGGCGTTATTCTCGGCGCGGCGCTGGTTACGATTCTGAATTTGCAGGTGCTGACGGAGCTCACCAACTGGCTAAACCAGTTGACGCTGCAGGGAGTAATCCAGCTTCCCAGCTCGATCTCGCCTTCCAAGATGCAACGCCTGATCTTTGGTGTGATCCTGTTGCTCGTTGCCATCTTCAGGCAGAACGGCTTGATCGCCGCCAAGAACAAGAAAGTAGATGCCGCGAAGCTTAAGGCTCATCGTTCCGGCAATTCGTTAGCCACATTACCGCCCGCCAATCAACAAAGCGGAGGTGTGAGCCAATGACGACGATTCTGAAGGTAAGCAAGCTGGTGAAGCGCTTTGGCGGACTGACGGCGGTTGGAGGCGTCGACTTCTCGTTCCCGCGCGGCAAAATTTCCGCGGTCATCGGCCCAAACGGCGCGGGGAAAACAACATTTTTTAACATGATCACAGGCATTTATACCCCGGACGAGGGCACGATCGAGTTGGACGGTGCATCGATCGTTGGCGTTAAGCCCCATCAAATCGTCAGTTTAGGTATCGCCCGGACGTTTCAAAATATCCGGTTGTTTGGCAGTATGACCGTGCTGGAAAACGTGATGGTGGGGATGCATACCCATCTGAAGACAGGCATTTTCGGGACACTGCTCTCACTGCCTCGAGCCAGACACGAGGAGGAACAGGTGCATCAAGAGGCGTACCGCTTGCTGGAGTTCGTCGGGCTGCAAGAGCTTTTGAACGAACAGGCGGCGAGTCTGCCATACGGTGCACAGCGGCGGCTTGAAATTGCCCGGGCGTTAGCGGCGAGGCCGAAGGTGCTGCTCCTGGACGAACCGGCTGCCGGGATGAATCCGCGCGAGACAACAGAGCTGATCAGCTTGATCCGACGCATCCAGGAGGAAACGGGGATGACGATTATTCTGATCGAGCATGACATGAAGCTGGTGATGGAGTTGTCCGAGCATATCCTGGTGCTTGATTACGGAACGAAAATTGCGGAAGGTGGGCCGGATCATATTCGCTCCCACCCTAAAGTGATTGAAGCCTATTTGGGCAAAAGTGCGGTTCAAGGCAACGGCAATGCCGTACAAGTCGAGGTGATATCATGAGCTTGCTGGAGTTGAAAGATGTCCACGCCTATTATGGGGCAATTGAAGCGTTAAAAGGTATATCCATAACCGTAGAAGAAGGGGAAATCGTTTCGTTGATCGGCTCCAACGGAGCCGGGAAGTCCACGACGCTCAAAGCGATTTGCGGTCAGGTCAACACAACCGGCACCATTCGCTTTAGCGGCACGGAGATGTCCAACTTGCCTCCGCATCAAGCGGCGTTGGCGGGAATTGCACATGTGCCGGAAGGACGGCGGATCTTCCCGCGTTTGACGGTGAAGGAGAACCTAGAAATGGGCGCTTTTTCCGTGCGAGACAAGAAGGTGATCAAGCAGCGGATGGAGCGGGTGTTCGACCACTTCCCGCGTCTCAGAGAACGGATGACGCAAACGGGCGGGACGATGAGCGGCGGCGAGCAGCAAATGCTGGCCATCGGCCGGGCCATGATGATGCAACCGAAAATATTGCTGTTGGACGAACCATCGATGGGACTTGCTCCGATTATCGTCGAGCAAATTTTTGAGATGATCCAGCAGTTGAACCGCGAGGGGATGACGGTGCTGCTCGTCGAGCAAAACGCTTTTCAAGCGCTGCAAATCGCGCACCGCGGTTATGTGATGCAAACCGGAGAAATCTTGATGGAGGACGAAGCCGATTTGTTGCTCTCCAATGAGCAGGTGAAGGAAGCTTATTTGGCTTAGCCCTGCTGCAGGTCGATCCCTATCGTTGTCCGGACACTTTTTGCACGATTATCCCATTGGATCAGGAGAATGTAAAACTGATTAGATAGAATAAGAGAGCGAAGAAACAGAGAGTACAGTCCCTCCTTATCAAAAGGGATAATCCTGCAAAGGAGCACGGAGAGTAAGTACCTTATGGCTAACGAAAAAATCCTTCCGAATTCAGATTAAACCACGTAGCCTAAACTACGTGGTTTTTGTTTTGCCGAATATTAATTTGCCGCATAATACCGGCTTTGCTCGTATGCTGCTGCCGTGCGGCGCGAATAGCAGTACCGCTCGCGGTACGTATCGAGGCGCCCGCGGAACTCGAGCTGGAGGTGCGGACAGCCGCAAAGATCGGACGGCGTTGTTAATCCCGCGGATTTCTCCAGAAGGTTGACGCCGGCTTCTTGGAATACCCGGCTGACGAACTGAGAACAGAAGAAAGAATTTTTTCCGCCAAGCTCCATATTTAAGATGATCCCTAAGAGTCCCAAGAAATTATAGGTGTAAAGCTCGTCGTTATCCTCGAAGGTTTTCACAAAATTTCGCATGCGCATGTAATTTTCCGCGCTAACCTTGCAGCTGTATACAGCGCAGGTTGCTTTCTCGAATACTCCGGAATGAATGTCCTCTCTGACGAAGCCGCCAAAGATAGGGATGAAAGGGTGTTTGCGCCCGAAACTGTAAACCTCACGCAGTTCGGGATCAAATGCGATCGAGGCATGATTGTAAGGCGCTCTTGTATATAGGCCGATCATTTTGGCCACAAGTGTTGTCGGATTGCTTAGCAGGACATAAATTTTCTTCTCATTGTTCATCATTTCGACCACCATTTACTGTTGATGATAGTTCCATTGAATATTAACATGGTACTTGGATTATGGGAATCCCAAAACGGACCGAAGGCGGAAAACAAACTAGACTAAGGTCTTGGTTCCTTCTAGCCGCTCCGTGTGATCCGTAATTTACTTTTGCGGACCGATACGTTAAAATCGGGGGGAAATCAGGGCATGGAAGAGGATGGTCCATCGATGTATAAATTGATCTTAGCCGATGATGAAGAAGATGTGCGGGAAGGCCTATTAAGCCTAATCGATTGGGAAGGTCTCGGTTACGTCGTCCAAGAGACGGCGGAGAACGGCAAGGAAGCGGTTGAGCTCGTGGAGAAGCATGCGCCGGACGTTGTGGTGACGGATATTCAAATGCCGTTTATGAACGGATTGCAGCTCTCCGAGTGGATCCGTGAACGGTATCCGGCAACGAAGATCATCATATTAACCGGATACGAGGAATTTGAATATGCACAGAAGGCCATCCGACTGGGAATCGATGAATATGTTTTGAAACCGTTTTCGGCAGGAGAATTGGCCGAAATTTTACGTAAGGTGAAGCTGCAGCTCGACGAGGAAGTGGCTGCGAAGGAAAATGTGCAGCTGCTGACCGAGCACTACCGTAAAAATCTGCCGATCCTGCAAAGTCTATTTTTGTCTTCACTCGTATCCCGGCGGCTGCAAGAAGCGGAAATTCGTGAGAAATGTGAGCATTATGATCTAGACCTCAGCGGGGATCGATACATGGTTTCTGCGATCCGCATCGATTCCGCGCCAGCTTGGCGGGGATCAGACGGAAGCCACGAACCCGGTAACGGTACAGCGTTGTCTCTGAAAGATACGAATGACACCCAGCTGCAGCTTTTTGCTGTCTTTAACATTGCGGAGGAAATCGTCCGGCTCCATCCGAAAGGCAGGGCATTCATCCATCATGACGAGGTGGTGGTGCTCAGCGTAGGGGAACCCGGTGCGGACAAACCGCTTGCGGATCAAACGCTGCAATTATTGGAAGAAATCCGTTTTAGCGTGGAGCGCTTCCTCAAGCTGACGGTGACGATTGGCGCCGGTTCTGAGGTGGGGCAATTAAGCGAGCTTGCCGGCTCCTATGAAGAGGCGGTGAAGGCACTCGATTACCGCGTCATTCTCGGGGGAAACAAAGTGATTTAGATTGAGGACGTGGAATCGCGGCAAACGGACCCGTTGTCGTTGGATGAGATGAAGGAGAAAGAGCTGGTCCGTTGCTTGAAGGTTGGCAGTGACCAGGAGTTGGTTAATCTTCTGGAGGAACTGTTCAAGGCATTAACGGACAGCAAAGCATCGTATCAAGACTTCCAATTGTATTTGCTGGAGTTGTTGACCGCAGTGATCAAGGTCGCCAAGGACATCCGTGTTGACCTCGACAAATTGTTTGGAGATGGGGCTGGATTTCTCGGACAGTTCGTCAAATTTTCGCATGCCGATGAAGCAAAAGCCTGGTTCCTGGATATATGCATGAAGCTGAAGCAATCCATCGCCACGGACAGGCAGTCCAGCTACAACAAGCTGGTGGACGAGGCGAAGGAATATATTTTGGCGCATTACGGTGACCATGATATTTCCATCGCTAAGGTATGTCAGCATCTCCATATCAGTACCGGGTATTTCAGTAACATTTTCAAGAAAGAAACGAAGACGACCTTTGTCAATTACCTGATGGGCGTACGGATGGATGCCGCGCAGGACCTGCTGGCAACGACGGATCTGAAGGCTTTTGAGATCGCCGAGCGCGTGGGGTTTGCCGATCCGAACTATTTCAGCTTCTGCTTCCGCAAAAAATTCGGCATCTCCCCGAAAGAATATCGTATCGGAGCGAGAAGCTCATGAAGTTGTGGCGTTCGTTCACGCGTCTGTTTCAAGGGTTTCATGTTCGTAATATTCAGGTGCTTATTTCTCTATCTTCGATTACCGTTACCGTATTGGCGGTTGTATTAGTCACGACGTTGCTATACAACCGCTTCTCTAAGGTTGCGGAAGAGAACGTTTACTTAAGCCTGGAGCAAATTATTGAACAGGTTCATTCCAACCTGGAGCTGTATGTCAGCGGGATGCAGGATATTTTTGACCTCGTGGAGCAAAAAATCTCCGTTTCCCCCAACTTGCCCACCAACGATCAGCTTGGAGAACAGTTGCAGACCGTACTCAGTACTCGCGAAGATCTGGTCTCCATGGCGCTGTTTACCGAGGATGGGAAGCTGGTGCGCAACGTGCCGACGCTTCCGATGCGGCAAAACACACGGCTGCAGGAGCAATTATGGTTCGAATCTGCGGTTCAGAATCCCGGGAAGCTGCAATTTACTCCGCCGCATATTCAGAACCTGTTCAAATGGCAGTACCGCTGGGTCGTATCCATGAGCAAAACCGTGGACTACCGGGATCAAGGCCAGATGAAGCAAGGCGTATTGGTGATTGATATCAACTTCCGTACCATCGACGAACTTAGCGGGCGGATCAGCTTAGGCAAAAAAGGGTACGTGTACATCATAGACGCCGTGGGAAATATCGTATACCATCCGCAGCAACAGCTCATTTATGCCGGGTTGAAATATGAAAATCTGGAGCCGGTGCTGAATTATTCGTATGGCCGTTATTACGATGAGTTGGAAGGGGAGCCGCGGATTATCACGATTCAGACGGTAAAGCCGGCTGGCTGGAAAATCGTTGGGGTGGCTTATGCGGATGAATTTTTGACGACGAAACGGGAGGTTGGCGACTTTCTGTCCTGGTTTTTGCCTCTGGCTATCGCCATCATTCTGTTCGTTAGCATTTATGTTTCGGCCCGGATTTCGCAGCCGATTCGCAAGCTTGAACGTTCGGTTCAAATGGTGGAACGCGGAGATTTCGGGACGAATGTCTATGTTAGCGGGGCTTATGAGGTCGAGCAGTTGTCTAAACGGTTTAACTTGATGCTGCGCCGGATCCGTGAGCTGATGGATCAGATTATTCAGGAGCAGGAAGCCAAACGCAAGAGTGAGCTGGATGTATTGCAATCGCAAATCAATCCGCATTTTCTCTATAATACGTTAAATTCGGTCACCCGGCTGGCCGAGCTGGGACGGAACGAGGAGGTTGTCACGACGATTACGTCCTTGTCGCGGTTTTTCCGGATCAGCTTGAGTAAGGGGAAACATATCATCAGCGTGCAGGACGAGTTGGAACACGTCCGGCATTACTTAATCATTCAAACGATCCGGTTCAAGAACAAGTTCCGTTATGAGATTCGGGCGGATGAAGCTGCGTTGAAATGCTCAACCCTAAAGCTGATCTTGCAGCCGCTTGTCGAAAATGCCATTCATCATGGGATCGAAAAATCGGCCGAGGAAGGAATTATTGATATCGAGGCTCGTTTGGAAGGGGATAACCTGATCTTCCGGATCCGAGACAACGGTATTGGAATGACCTCGGATACGGTGGAAAAGCTCCTCAGTGGAAACATCCGCAGTGAAAGGGGTTCAGGGGTGGGGGTGCGGAACGTGCAGGAACGCATCACGCTCTATTACGGCCCTGGCTATGGGCTTCATTTCGAAAGTGAACCGGAGGAAGGGACGACGGTCACGATTACGATCCCGGCTGTACCGCCGGATAGTCTGGAACAAGGCGGGATGCAGCCATGAAGCGTAAGCCGAAGTGCATCTATCGAGCAGGGGTCCTGTTAATGGCAGGGGCACTGGTTACGATGTTGACCTCCTGCGGTGGTCCCGGGAGCGGGGTGGATCATCAGCAATTTTATGACGTGGATATGATCGTCAAGATGGATCGCGGTGATTATTGGAAGACGACCAAGCTGGGAGCGGAGGTTGCGGCCAAGGAGTTTAATGTCCGGTTGAATTTTGTCGCCCCGGAGAACGAAAACGATGTCGAAGGCCAAATTCGACTGATGGAAGAGGCGATTGAGCGGCGTCCGGACGCCATTATCCTGGCGGCCTCCGACTATGAAGCGTTGGGTCAAGTGACCGACCGAACCTCCTATTACGACATTCCGGTGATTTCGATGGATTCGGAGGTCGCTTCCACCAAGGTCAAAACTTTCGTAGGGGCCAACAACTATGAGGCTGGCCAGAAAGCAGCCGAACGGTTGGTTGAACTCACCGGGCCCGTGAGTGAAATCGGGATTATTAATTTTGCGAAAGGCGCCCGTAACGCAAACCAGCGTGAGGAAGGATTCCTGGATTACGTCGCCCGCTTTCCCGATGTCCATGTCGTCGATATTCAATACTGCGGCTCGGACGAGTACCTCGCCTATAAGTTGACGGCGGATATGCTGAAGCGATTCCCGGATCTGGACGGCATCGTTTCGTTAAGCGCCGAATCTTCGATTGGAGCCGGCCGGGCGGTTAACGAGCTTGGATACGGAGGCAAGGTGAAGATGATCGCCTTCGACAATCCACCGGAGATGCTTGAACTCTTGCAGGAGGAGAAGGTACAGGCGATGGTCGTACAGAACCCGTTTAACAATGGATACATGGCCGTTGCTGCCGCTGTTCAGGCGGCGCGCGGCGAGAAGCTGGAGGATCGCATTCCAACGGATACGAAGTTGATTGATCTGAATAATATGCTGTGGCCTGAAAACCAGAAGCTACTGTTTCCGTTTGTGAAATGATAGCGAAGTTTAGACGGTAATCATAGTCAAGTGTTCTGGAATGAAAGATGGAACGAGCAAACAGCAAGTGGTCACCGGGAGTCCGGGGCGCTTGCTGTTTGATGTTTTTTGCGATGATCGCTATAAAGATTTAGATATTCAATTCGACATCATCAGAATTTTGATAGAAAAACCTTAGAATTTTGGATTCGCAATACTCCCCAAACCATGCATAATGAAAACGTATCCAAGAGGATATCACATAAGAAATACACATTCAGGAGGTCAAAAAATATGAAGAAGCTTACAACGGTCATGCTGGCTGCAGCTATGCTGGGAGCGACGATGGTCGGCTGCTCCAACGGCGGCGATAAAGAGAGCAGCGGAGCCAACGGGGGTTCTACTCCTAACGTGGGCGTGGCGATTTACAAATTTGACGATACGTTCATGACAGGTGTTCGTAACTCGATCGAGAAAAATGCCGACGGGATCGCGAAAGTGGACATCGTTGACAGCCAAAACTCCCAACCTACGCAAAACGATAAAATCGACTTGTTCTTAACGAAGAAGACGAATGCATTGATCGTGAACCCGGTTGACCGGACGGCGGCAGGAGTCATTATCGACAAAGCGAAAGCGAAAGACACGCCGGTAGTATTCTTGAACCGCGAACCGTTGCCGGAAGATATGAAGAAATGGGATAAAGTTTATTACGTTGGTGCAAAGGCGGAAGAGTCCGGTACACTGTCCGGACAAATTATCGTGGACTATTGGAAAGCTCATCCGGAAGCAGATAAGAACGGCGACGGCGTATTGCAATACGTCATGCTGAAAGGCGAGCCGGGCCACCAAGACGCGGAGCTGCGTACGCAATATTCAGTCCAAGCCATTGAAGATGCCGGTATCAAGGTAGAGAAAGTTGCTGAAGACACCGCGATGTGGGATCGCGTAAAAGGCCAAGAGAAAATGGCTGCGTTCCTGGCAGCGAATGGCGACAAAATCGAAGCCGTACTTGCGAACAACGATGACATGGCTCTCGGTGCTATCGAAGCATTGAAAGCAGCGGGTTACTTCACAGGCGATAAATACATGCCGGTTGTTGGCGTTGACGCAACGGCACCAGCCCTGCAAGCGCTTGAACAAGGTACCTTGCTGGGGACGGTTCTGAACGATGCAGAGAACCAAGGGAAAGCAGCGGTGACTCTGGCTTCCTTGCTGGCCAATGGCGAAACGATCAGCAAAGACAACGTAGGCTTTGATATCACCGACAATAAATATGTGTGGATTCCTTACCAAAAAGTAACGAAGGAAAACGCTGCTGACTTCAAATAAGAGTACGGCAAGCAGGTTAATCAGCAGGACTTCTCATATTCGCTAGAACAACATGGGAGGTTCGATGCCGAAAGGTACGGACCTCCTGTTTTTTCACAGGGGATAGGAACACAGGAGGAAACGATGCTGTGCCTCTAATGCGGAAGAAATGATCGGGGGGCGAAAACGATGTCTGAATATATGCTCGAAATGATGGGCATTACCAAGGAATTTCCCGGCGTTAAAGCGCTGGATGGCGTAACACTGCAGGTTCGACCGGGGACCGTTCACGCGTTAATGGGCGAGAATGGGGCCGGTAAATCCACGTTGATGAAATGTCTGTTCGGGATTTATAAGCCGGACAGCGGCGAAATTTATTTGAATGGTCAAAAGGCGGAAATCAACAATTCCAGCGATGCGCTGAAGCTTGGGGTTTCGATGATTCACCAAGAGCTTCATCCGGTACCTTTCCGCAATGTGATGGAAAATATCTGGCTCGGACGTTTCCCGATGAAAGGATGGGGACCCTTCCAATTCGTCGACCATAAGAAGATGTATCAGGATACGGAAGAGCTGTTCAAACAATTAGATATCGATTTGGAACCAGATACGATTGTCGGCAAGCTGTCCGTTTCCAAAATCCAGTCGATTGAGATCGCGAAGGCGGTATCGTTCAACTCGCGAATCATCGTGATGGACGAACCTACCTCTTCCTTGACGAGCGTCGAGGTGGAGCACCTGTTCCGGATCATCAACGACTTGAAGAAGCGCGGGGTGTCGATCATCTACATCTCGCACAAAATGGAGGAGATTTTGCGGATCTCCGACGATGTAACGATCATGCGTGACGGTAAGAAAATCGGGACGTGGCCGGCATCGGAGATGACGACAGACCTCATTATCTCCAAGATGGTCGGGCGCGATCTCACGCAGCGGTTCCCGGATCGCCACAACAAGCCTAACGGCGTCATTATGAAAGTGGAGCATTTGACGTCTATTGATCCAAAATCGTTTAAGGATGTTTCGTTTGAACTGCGCAAAGGAGAGATCCTTGGCGTGGGCGGTCTGGTTGGGGCGCAGCGCACCGAGTTAATCGAAGCGTTGTTTGGCCTTCGTGAAATTCAATCCGGCACGATTTCGATTCACGGCAAAGAGGTGAAGATCCGCAGCGCCAGCGAAGCGAAGAAGTACGGCTTGGCACTGTTGACGGAGGAGCGCCGGACGACCGGTATTTTCCCGGTATTGTCTGTTCATGAGAATGCGGCTATTGCCAACATCGATCGTTATGTAACGCCTTTTGGCCTGCTGAATGAACGGAAGAAGAAGGCGGAAGCCAACCAAATGGTAGAGAAGCTGCGGACGAAAACGCCGTCGCCGAAAACGCTGATCATGAACCTTTCCGGCGGGAATCAGCAGAAGGTGCTGCTGGCACGCTGGCTGCTTACCGACCCGGAAATTTTACTGCTGGACGAACCGACGCGTGGGATCGACGTCGGGGCAAAATACGAAATTTATTCCATTATTGCGGATTTGGCACAGCAAGGCAAAAGCATCATCATGATTTCATCCGAGATGCCTGAACTGCTTGGGATGTCCGACCGTGTCATGGTAATGTCCGAAGGCCGTCTGACGGGAATATTGGATGGAGATAAGGCTACGGAAGAAGAAATTATGCGTCTGGCAGCCCAGCACTAAGGATTTGAAGGAGGAGAAAATCATGAATACAAAGAAACTTCAGAGCTTTGTAACCGAGAATGCAATTTATATCGTCTTGGCCGTGTTGCTTATTGGCATCGCCGCTTATGATCCAAGCTTTATCGGACTCAATACATTGCGTGATATTTTGATTCAATCGTCCACTCGGGTAATCATCGCCCTTGGGGTTGCATTTATCCTTATTACCGGCGGTACGGACTTGTCCGCGGGCCGGATGGTTGGCTTGACGGCGGTCGTCTCTGCCTCTATGCTGCAAGAGGCTGATTATGCTCGGCGCTTTTTCCCGAACTTGCCGGAACTTCCTTTGTTTGTGCCGATTTTGATCGCAATTGTCGTCGGCCTGATCTTTGGTCTGATCAACGGGGTCATCGTATCCAAGTTTAAAGTTCCACCGTTTATCGCGACGCTCGGTACCATGGTTGCCATCTATGGGATCAACTCCCTGTATTTCGATACGGAGCCGAACCAATCCCAGCCGATTGGCGGTTTGCGCAACGACTTTACTACGTTGGGTTCTGGTTCCTTGTTCAGTAACTGGAGCTTCTCGATTCCTTATATCGTCATTATCGCGATTGTGGTTTGTGCGATTGTTTGGGTGATGTTCAATAAAACCCGGCTTGGCAAAAATATGTACGCCATCGGCGGTAACCAACAAGCTGCAAAAGTATCAGGGATTAACGTCTCCAAAAACTTGATTATGATTTACTCGATTGCCGGGGCGCTTTATGGCTTGGCTGGTGTGCTGGAAGCAGCCAGAACCGGTGGTGCTACGAACAACTATGGGAACATGTACGAGCTAGATGCGATCGCAGCCTGCGTCGTTGGCGGCGTGTCCACCACCGGCGGGATTGGTACGGTTCCAGGCATTATGGCAGGCGTGCTGATCTTTACGGTCATCAACTATGGCTTGACGTTCGTAGGTGTAGGACCTTACTGGCAACAAATCATTAAAGGTGCCATTATCGTGGCTGCGGTAGCGTTCGATATGCGGAAATACGCAAGCAAGAAATAAGGTCTTTTTAGGATGTGGATAGGGCGGCTCTGGAGCCGTCCTTTTTCCATTTTTTTAGCAAGCGGATGGCGTCGAAATATGTTAAAATTTGAGAAGAAACGAAAACTGGAATCGGCGATAGGAAATTCGGCTGGGAGGAGCACGCCATGATGAAGAAGTGGAGCAAAATCGGTTTGTCCGGGCTGTTGGTGGCAGCTTTGGTTTTGGTGATGACGACGGGGCAAGGAGGAACCGGTTTCGGAACGGAAACGGCGCATGCTGCAGCAGCCGCCAGCAACTCCTCGCAGTCGAAGTTACTTGCAGCGGTCTACTTGAAGATCCAGACGGAGAACGCGTCCAAGGTAGTTGAGCTCGTCAACAAGGAGCGGAAGAAAGCGGGTCTGAAGCCGCTGATTGTACATACCAATCTGAGCAAAATGGCCAAAATCAAAGCCATCGACATGTTCAAAACCGATTATTTCAGCCATACGTCGCCGAAATACGGCTCTCCCTTCGACATGATGGATGCGTTCAACATTACCTACATCTACGCAGGAGAGAATATCGGCAAAGGGCAACGTTCCGCCGAGGAAGTGGTTAAGGATTGGATGGACAGTCCTGGCCATAAAGCGAATATCCTGAACCCGAAATACAAGCTAATTGGCGTTGGATATTATAATGGGTATTGGGTACAGGAGTTTATTGGGAAGTAGAGGGATTCCTTCGCCCTATTGCTGACCGTGAAAAAGAATAACGACCACGGGCCGCTCTTGTCCGCCACTTGTCCATTGATGCGAATGGAAGGAAGACAAGCGGCTCCCAAATGCGGACGTAGACTCCCTTAGGTTCGTTATTCTTTTTCATCAAGCAATAGGACGTAGGAAATGTGGGCAGATGCAGGATAGAGCCCGGCTTGGGAGCTGGGCTCTTTGTTGTATTTTAGCGGAGTCTGGGGAGAGGGAAGTGTGTTTGTGAGTAGTCGGGTGTTGGGCTGTGTTGGTGGGGGATTCAACGGGATAATGGAGTTCTAACGGAACGGAGAGACGCTATTTGGCGGTTCAGGCGGGATCGGGAACTCTAACGGAACGAGAAGACCTTATTTGGGGGATTGGGGCTGGAGAAGGGCCATCTTGAGGTGAATAACGTCTTCTGGTTCCGTTAGAGCGGGAAATAGCCGGGAAATGGGTAAATAAGGTCTCTACGATATTTTATTGAAACCTCCCGAACTTTGCAGCGTAAACATAAGCATAATCTGATATTTCAATCGGGAGGAAAGAGCAAATGTCCATTTTCAAAAGATTACGCGATTTGACCATGTCTAATATCAACGCTTTGATTGACAAAGCGGAGGATCCGATCAAATTGACCGACCAATATATCCGCGATATGCAAGAAGATCTCGAAGATGCGGAGAAGGCCGTTGCCGCCCAAATCGCGATCGAGAAGAAGTTTAAAGGCTTGTATGAAGAACAGCAAGCGTTGGTTGAGCGGCGCACCCAGCAAGCGCATCAGGCAGCTCAGGCGCAAAACGTTGACCTGGCTCGCCGCGCGCTCGAAGAGAAGAAAGCCGCTGAGGCGAAGATGGCGGAATACAAGGCAAGCTACGAGCAAAACAAGGCCGCAGCTGACAATCTCCGTTCGAAGCTTGAGGAAATGCGCAAGCAGCTGACGGAAATGAAGAACAAACGCGAAACGCTGGTTGCCCGTTACAATGCAGCTAAAGCACAAAATGAAATCAACAAGACGATGTCCGGGTTTAACTCCGATTCGGCAGCAAGCGGCCTGAAGCGGATGGAAGAGAAGATGCTGCAAATGGAAGCTCAAGCCGAAGCAAGCAATGAGCTAAACGCGAAGGCGAAATCCTTGGATGAGGAGTTCGAAAGCCTGAACAAGGATGCAGCCGTGGAAGCAGAATTGGCCGAGCTGATGAAGCTCTATGAGGATAAAAAATAAGCGATTTGATTCTAAAGTGAGGCTAGACCAAACATGAGCGTATGGAAAAGACTCGGCAATCTGTTTGCCAAACCGGCGCCGCCCGTCATGGAGAAGAGCATGCTCTCGCTGGCCCCGGGGGACATCTGTGAGGTATCGCTCGTTTCCTACGAAGTGACCGGCCGGGTCGGTAATCGCGGGCGTAACGCGGTGATGCTGACGCTGCAGGACGGCAGTCAGATCCGCTATCTGCTGGTCGAGGAGCGTGAGTCGCTGCAGTATCACCTTTATGAGCCGATTGACGGACGGCTCAACGATCCAACCGAGGTGCCAGGCCAGATGGACCTTGACGGGACTCTGTATTATTTGGAAGAAGAATACGGAGGTTATGTGACGGTGGTTGGTAAGACGCCGTTCCTGCAAGGCGGGGAGCAGCATGTCTGGCAGTATCAATCAGACGATGGCAAGCTGCTGCGGATCGAGTGGCAGAACGGGCGGTTTATGTTATACGAAGGCGCTAAAGTGATTCCGGCCGATGTTAAAGTCATTCGAGCCAATTAAGGCCGTAAGCGTTGAAGCAACTTAGGTTCAAAACGTGATGAAGCCTGATGAAGCGCGAGAACGAGGTGATCCCCTCGATTCCCGCGCTTTTTTTCGCCAAAAGTACACAAAAAAATAACATCCCCCAAGCTGCCCATGCAGTGGAGGATGCTATAAATGGGTTATGCAGGGGTCGAACCTGCGACCTGCCGATTAAGAGTCGGCTGCTCTACCAGCTAAGCTAATAACCCTTAATGTAAGGTTTCTTAAGGACAAGAATAATTATAACTCTGCCGTTCTAAAAATGCTAGTCTTTTTTTCGAGAAAATTTGCATCTCTTTGCAAGAAGTTTTATGTTATTTACATAAGTTGGAGAATGACTCATCGTGAGCGAATGAGGGACTGCGTGGAAACAGGAGGGATTGTATGAGCAGAACGTCCCGGATTTGGCGGTGGGCGGGATTGGCGTCACTGGTATCGACATTAATTCTGCTCGCTGGATTCGTATATGCGGTGTCGGATATTGCCGATCCGTCGGCAGCTGCGGGTCATTCGCCGGCTCCATCGTCCCAAACGAAACCCGCTGTGAAAGCAGGAGCTTGGGATGTGACGGCCATTGGGGATTCCTTGGCCAAAGGGACTGGAGACGATACAGGTAGCGGATTTGCCCGCCGGACGGTAGAACTTTTTAATAAAGAGGGCGCCACGTCTAAACTGATCAACAACTTGGGAATTAACGGTCTGACCACGAAGGAACTGCTGCCGATGCTGGACGATCCCGGCGTGAAATATGCCCTGCAGCAGTCGGGGATTATCCTGTTGTCGATTGGGGGCAATGATCTGTTTGACGGCACGGAGGCATTAACCTCAGGGCAGCAAGTCCCATCTCAGGCGGAAATCGAAGCAGCGATTGAGAAGAGCTCGGCGGATTTTGAAAAAATCGTAGCACATATCAAGAAAATCAACGTGCAAGCGCTCCTCGTCTACGTTGGGTTATATAACCCGTTCAGCGATCTTGAGGGGATGCGCGAAATCGGAAACGATGCGGTCGCGCGCTGGAACGCAATGGCGATGAAGACGCTTGGGGAATATGAAGGGACGTTGGTCGTGCCGACCTATGACTTGTTTACGAATAACGCGTCCCGGTATTTGTCGAGCGACCATTTTCATCCGAACGGGGATGGCTACCAGGCGATTGCCGAACGGATGGTCCAAAGCATCGCGCGCTAATGACGGTGTAATGCTGGAGTTTACAATGAAGGAGTGAACGGCATGGGAGCACGGCAGCCGATCATTGCTGAGCAGCCTCAACCTGTCCTCAGGGTGCAGGGGCTTAAGAAGAAAATCGGACGGAAGTGGATCGTCCACGATGTGAACTTTGAGGTGTATGCCGGGGAGATTTTTGGGTTCCTTGGCCCGAATGGAGCTGGCAAAACAACCACGATCCGCATGCTCGTCGATTTAATTCGGCCAACCGAAGGCCAAGTACATATTTGCGGATATCATGTACAGCGGGAACCGGAGCTGGCGCTGCGCTGCGTCGGCTCCATCGTGGAAAATCCCGAGGTTTACAACTATTTAACTGGACGGGAGAATCTCGAGCATTTCGCCCGCATGATGCCGGGCATCGATGGAAAGCGGATTGAGGAAGTTGTGCAAATGGTTGGGTTGACTGGCCGGATCGATGATAAAGTGAAAACCTATTCGCTTGGTATGCGTCAGCGACTGGGCATTGCCCAAGCGTTGTTAGGCCGGCCAAAGCTTCTGATTCTGGACGAACCGACAAACGGTCTGGATCCGAAGGGGATCAAAGAAATGCGCAGCTTCATCCGCCGACTCGCGGAAGAAGGGATGGCTGTATTTGTCTCGAGCCACCTGCTTAGCGAAATACAGTTGTTGTGCGACCGGGTGGCCATTATTGGGCGCGGGCGCGTCCTCGCCGTCGGCAAAGTGGATGAGCTGATCCAGGCGAATCGAAGTTATGTCGTCTGGGAGTTGGAGCCTCGGGAACCCGGCGAGCAGCTGCTGCGGTCGACAAGCGGGATCAATGTGATCACCGAAGTTGGAAACGTCCTGGACGATACGATTATCGCAGGGATTCAGGGGCAGGCGATCGTCACTCAAATGCAGCCGGAATTGATCCCAAGCCTCGTCCAGCGTCTGGTGCAGGAAGGGATCCGGGTTGAGGCGGTGCAGAGGGTGAATCCAACGCTCGAGCAGCTGTTCCTGGAGATGACGGAAGGTGAAAGCATTGAATAACATTCTTCCTTTAGTAAAAAATGAAACGATCAAGATGATCAAAAAGAAACGCTTTTACGTCATCTTGCTCGTGTTGATCGTGCTGGTTCCGATGTTTGCTTATGCCCAGCTGCGACAAGCGGAGGATAAACGGGAGAAGTTCGGGACGGACTGGCGCAGGGAAGTACAGCAAGCGATCACGGACAACCAGAATTCGCTGGGCAGTGACCGGGTGCCGGAGGAATGGAAGAAATATCGTAAAATTTATATTCAGCAGTTGAAATATTATTTGGAGCATGATGTGAATCCGCGAGAACCGGGCGGCGTCTCCTTTACCCGGGAGTTCTTGGATAACGCAGCCACACTGTTCATTCCGTTGTTAATTATGGGCGTAGGATCGGATATCGTCTCTTCGGAACGGACGAGCGGAACGGTCAAAATGCTGCTCACCCGGCCGGTAAGGCGATGGAAAGTTCTCTTGAGCAAGCTGATCACGCTGATGATGTTTGTGTCCTTGATCATTGTATCAACCTGTGTGATCTGCTATTTCATCTCAGGGTTATTTTTTGGTTACCGTGGATGGACGATGCCGGTATTTACAGGATTCCAGCTGCGGGGGGCCGAAGTAGACATTTCGGGTGTACACGCCGTGCCGCAATGGTTGTATATATTCATGCAGGCCGGCCTGATCTGGTTCGTCAGCGTGGTGGTAGCTGCCCTGGCGTTTATGGTGTCGGTGCTTGTGCGCAGCACATCGGCTAGCATCGTCATTATGATGGCGACGCTGATCGCTGGCAATATTTTGACGAACATGGCTTCTTCCTGGACCAGCGCCAAATATTTATTTATGGTGAATCTCGGTTTAACGAATTATTTGGCGGGGACACCGGCTCCGATCGAGGGAATGACGCTGGGATTTTCGCTGGCTGTGCTGGCGATTTGGGGCCTATGCGCCCTCGTCGTTTCATTCCTTGTCTTTACGAAACAAGATATTTTGAATTAAAATGGACAAAGGCACCAAAACATCTGTTCGACTACTACATACAAAGGTAGACTAAAGAATTAAAGGGGGAGCATGAATGGCCGAACAAATCGATTTGTTCGAGGACGTACCCGGCACGAATGCCGATGGCCCGTCTTCGGGATACGACGCGGACGACATTCAAGTGCTCGAAGGGCTTGTCGCGGTACGCAAACGGCCAGGGATGTATATTGGCAGTACGAGCTCGTCGGGACTACATCATCTGGTATGGGAGATCGTTGACAACGCGGTCGACGAGCATCTGGCGAAGTACTGCACGAAAATTGACATTACGCTGAACAAGGACGGATCGGTCACTGTACTCGATAACGGCCGGGGGATTCCAACCGGCATGCATAAAACCGGGATACCGACGCCGCAAGTCGTTTATACGATCCTGCATGCAGGCGGCAAGTTTGGCGGATCGGGTTACAAGAAATCCGGCGGCCTGCACGGCGTTGGGGCTTCGGTAACGAACGCGCTGTCCGAGTGGCTCGAAGTGGAAATTTATCGGGACGGAAAAATCCACCGGATGCGCTTCGAATATTGGGTTGATGACCAAGGCATTGAACACGTGGGTGAGCCGGTTACAGGACTTGAAGTGATCGGCAACACGAACAAGACCGGCACGAAGGTAACGTTTAAACCGGATATTCGCGTCTTCACCGGCGGGATCGGATTAAACTACGATACGCTCGCGGAACGGTTGCAGGAGATCGCGTTTCTGAATTCGGGCCTGAAGGTGACCTTGAAGGATGAGCGGGTCGGCCGTTCCGACGAGTTTTTTTACGAGGGCGGAGCCAGTCAGTTCGTGGAGTTCCTTAATGACGGGAAGGACGTGCTGCATGATGTCATCCATTTCTATGCGGAGCGGGAGGATATCGAAGTCGAAGTGGCGCTGCAATACAATGCAGGGTACACCGAAACGCTGGTATCGTTCGTCAACTCCATCCCAACTCGGGGCGGGGGAACGCATGAAACCGGATTCAAGACAGCTTACACCCGCGTCATGAACGAATATGCTCG
This sequence comes from Paenibacillus sp. J14, assembly GCF_000518465.1. Lineage (NCBI taxonomy): Bacteria > Bacillati > Bacillota > Bacilli > Caryophanales > Paenibacillaceae > Paenibacillus > Paenibacillus sp. J14. The sequence continues at coordinate 39,120 of NZ_JADQ01000006.1, forward strand.
GAAGAACGGCTTGCTCAAGGAAAAGGACAAAAACCTCGAAGGCAACGATTTGCGCGAAGGCATGATGGCTGTCATCAGCGTCAAGATGTCCGAGGTGGAGTTTGTCGGTCAAACGAAAGACCAGCTCGGAAGTGCATCGGCTCGCAGTGCGGTGGAATCGGTCGTCGGCGAGAAAATGGCGGTGTTCCTGGAGGAGAACCCGCAGGTTGCTCAGACGCTGATCAAGAAGGCGGTCCAAGCCTCCAAAGCACGGGAGGCCGCCCGCAAAGCCCGCGACGAAATGCGTTCGGGCAAGAAGCGGAGCGAAAGCTCCAACCTTGGCGGCAAGCTGACGCCGGCGCAGTCGAAGGATTATACGCGCACAGAGCTGTTTATTGTGGAAGGGGATTCCGCTGGCGGTTCGGCCAAGCAGGGGCGTGATTCGAAGCTTCAGGCAATTTTGCCGCTGAAAGGGAAGCCGATGAATCCGGAGAAGGCCAAGCTGGCGGATATTCTCAAAAACGACGAGTACCGGGCGATTATTTCGGCGATTGGCGCAGGCATCGGGCCGGATTTCACCCTGGAGGACAGTAACTTCTCCAAGATCATCATCATGACCGACGCCGATACAGACGGTGCGCACATTCAAGTGTTGCTCCTGACGTTCTTCTACCGTTATATGAAGCCGCTGATCGATGCGGGACGGGTCTATATCGCGCAACCGCCGTTGTACAAGATTACCCGCCGTTCCGGCAAGCTGGAGACGGTGAGATATGCGTGGACCGACGAGCAGCTGCAGAACTACCTGAAAGAATTCGGCAAAAATTTCGAGCTGCAACGCTACAAAGGTTTGGGAGAAATGAATCCCGAACAGCTGTGGGAAACGACGATGAATCCGGAAACGCGGACCATGCTGCAGGTGCAGATCGAAGACGCCGCCAAAGCGGAGCGCCGCGTGTCTACGCTGATGGGGGACAAGGTCGATCCGCGCAAGCGATGGATCGTGGAAAACGTGGATTTCACGGAGTTTGAGGAATAGAAGGTGAATTGATGTGAGCATGCTGGAAAACTTTTTGCCGGCGTTCTTGGAAGAGGTTGTAGGCGACCGCTTTGGCCGGTATTCCAAATATATTATTCAGGACCGGGCGATCCCTGACATTCGCGACGGGTTGAAGCCGGTCCAACGCCGGATATTGTATGCGATGTACGATTCCGGTAATACCCCGGACAAACCGTACCGGAAATCGGCGAAGACGGTTGGGGACGTTATGGGGAACTACCATCCGCACGGGGACTCTTCGATCTACGAAGGGATGGTACGGATGGCGCAGCCGTGGAAGATGGGCCATGCACTTATCGACGGTCACGGCAACTGGGGTTCGCAGGACGATGACCCGGCTGCAGCGATGCGGTATACCGAAGCGCGCTTGTCGGCGATCGCGATGGAGCTCTTGCGAGATATTGAGAAACGGACCGTGCCGTTTAAGGACAACTTCGACAATACGGCGAAGGAACCCGTCGTCCTGCCGGCCCGTTTTCCGAACCTGCTGGTCAACGGGGCCAGCGGGATCTCCGCAGGGTTTGCCACCGAAATTCCGCCGCATAACCTGCGCGAGGTGATTGATGCCTGCATCGCCTTGATGGAGAAGCCGGAAATGACGCTGGAGGAAATTCGGCTGTTCGTGAAAGGGCCGGATTTTCCGACGGGCGGAATTATTATGGGCGAGGAAGGCATTCGGGAAGCCTATGAGACCGGTAAAGGCCGGATTTATTTGCGCTCCAAGACAGAAATCGAGACGCTACGCGGCGGCAAGCAGCAGATTGTTATCACCGAGATTCCTTATCAGGTGGTGAAGTCGCGCTTGGTAACGGCAATGGAAAACATCCGTCTGGAGAAAAAGGTGGACGGCATTGCCGAAGTGCGGGACGAAAGCGGCCGGAACGGACTGCGTATCGTTGTCGAGTTGAAGAAGGATGCGGATGCTCAGGGGATTTTGGCCTATTTGCTGAAAAAAACCGACCTGCAAGTCACCTACAACTTTAACATGGTGGCGATCGTTAACAAGGCGCCGCGTCAGCTGGGGCTCAAAGCGATGCTCGAAGCTTACATTGCTCACCAGCGCGAGGTTGTGACCTACCGGACGCAATATGAGCTGGAGAAGCTGGAGGACCGTGCTCACGTTTTGGAGGGCTTGGTCAAGGCGCTTAACATTTTGGATGAGGTCATCGCAGCGATCAAAGCCTCCAAGAACCGTCAAGATGCGCAAAACAACCTGCAATGGATGTTCGGCTTCACCGAACGGCAGGCCGATGCGATCTTGACCCTGCAGCTGTATCGTTTAACCAATCTGGAGATTACGACGCTGCAGAAAGAGTTGGAGGACATCCAGAAGAAAATCACCGTGTTGCGCGGTATCCTGGAAAGCGATAAGAAGCTGATCGCATTGATCAAGAAAGAGCTGCTCGAGATCCGCGACAAATACGGAATTGATCGCCGTTCGCACATTCAGGACGAGGTTGAGGAGCTGAAGGTCAACCTTGAAGTGCTGGTGGCCCAAGAGGATGTACTGGTTACGATTTCCCATGAGGGGTACATCAAACGTACCAGCATGTTGTCGTTTACGCGATCCGGCGGGGAGCGCGATGGCTCCGGGGTCAAAGAAGGCGACTACATGAAGTATCTGCTGGAGGTAGATACTTTGCAGAACCTGCTGATCTTTACGCAGCGGGGGCAATATTTCCTCTTGCCAGTGCACCAGATTCCAGAGTTCAAATGGAAGGATAACGGAACGGCGATCGTCAATGTGATCCCGCTCGCCAAGGAAGATCGCATTGTCAGCGTGATTCCGGTGAAGAGCTTCGACGAGAATCCAGAGCTCAGTCTGGTCTTCGTGACGAAGAACGGTCAAGTGAAGCGGACCGAGCTGAAAGAATACGAGACGAAGCGTTCCGGCGCGGTAGCCGCTTGCAAGGTTGGCGACGGCGATGAAGTGCTGAGTGTCACGGTCAGCCGGAACAATCAGGAAATTCTGCTATTAACGAAGCAGGGAATGGCGATCCGGTTCGCCGAAGATGAAGTGAACCCGATGGGACGGGTATCCGCAGGGGTACGCGGGATCAACCTGAAGGATGACGATGAGGTTGTTGCCGCGCTCTGGGTCGAAGGCGAGGAAGGCGAAGTCCTTGTCGTATCCGACTTGGCTTACGCGAAGCGCAGCCTGCTGCTGGACTATCCGGTACAAAGCCGGGGCGGCAAAGGTGTCCAGACGTTTGAATTTAAGGAAGGAAAACGCGTCAAACCAAACGGCAGCCGCTTAGTTGGCGGTATTCATTGCAAGGAGCCGGTGTTGTTACAGGCCGTCACGAAGGAAGGGCAAATGCACACCTTCAGCTCGGAAGAATCTCCAATCGCGGACCGGAAGTCCATAGGGAAAGCGATGATGTCCGTAGACAAAAACGACGAGATCGTGGATCTCTTCGTCAAAGAATAAGCGATCAACTTCGGGGAAGGCTTGAAACTTCCCCGGAGTTTTTTTAAAAACAATGCGTGGTGATGGAAAGGAGATGGAGAATGGCGGCAAGTACAAAAACACAAAGGACCTGCCCCAAAGGGCATATCTACTACAAAAGCAGTGATTGTCCAACCTGTCCGATCTGCGAACAGGAGCGGGAACCGGCAGCGTATTTCCTGTCGCGGTTATCCGCGCCGGCTAGACGAGCCTTGGAAGCAAATGGCGTAACGACTTTGGAGAAGTTGGCTGAGCTGAGTGAGCAAGAGGTGCTGCGATTTCATGGCATGGGCCCCGCTTCCTTGCCTAAGCTGAGAGAGGCTTTGCGTGCGCAAGGATTAACGTTTCGGAGCTAAAATCGAGCCTTGAACTGCTCCCTCATGATCCTCGGTAAGATGATCGATGAATGCTTGGAGCGTAGGATCCATAAACGTACTTCTGCGATAGACTAACCCGACGTTTTTGTGCGGAACGGGCTGTGCCAATGGGACAACGGTGATTCCGCCGCGGCGGTTCGTGCTAGTTAACGTCCGGGCATAAGAGCCGGGGAGAACCGTACCTCCGACGTGGTGGATGACCATCTGGACCTGGGATTCCATCGTCGACAGCTCCATGACTGGCCGGATCTCAATGCCCTGATCAGCGCATGCCGTATCCAGCAGTTGCCGCACGTAAAACTTTGGCGGAAAGAGCACTAGCGGCAGCTGTGCAACCTGCTCCAGCGTCACTTCCGGCAGCTCCGCATAAGCATGCTCGCTGGAGACAACCAGCACCAGCGCCTCGTCGAACAGCGGCCGGCTGACGATTTGCTCATCCTGGAGCGGCAGAAACACGACGCCGAGATCCAGCTGGTTGGCGAGCAGACCGGCTCTGGTCTCTTCGGTGGCGAGCTCAAGCACCGTCAGCTCAATTCCGGGGTACTGGCGGTGGAAAGAGATCAGCTTGTCTTCCAGCAGGTGGTTGCCGGAGCATCCGATCCGGAGCTGCCCGCGCTGTACGCCGGTAATCTGGCCGATTTCCAATTTCGCCTGCTCTACCTCATAAACTACCCGGCGGGCGTGCTCCAACAGGATTGCTCCTGCTTGGGTCAGGTAGTTTTTTTTACCAATCCGTTGAATGAGGGCCGTCCCCAGCTCTTGCTCCAGCAAGCGAATTTGGTGGCTGAGCGTAGGCTGTGTAATCCCCAGTCTTTCCGCAGCTTTGGTGAAGTGTAAATCCTCCCCGACCGCGATGAAATATTCCAATAGACGATGCTCCATAGCGGATCATTCTCCTCAATACATAGATGTTGTCAATGATTATAATTGAAACGATGTTATTGATCAATGAAGAAAGAATCGGTATAGTGAAAGACAGAGTAAAAATTGTTTCGTCAGTTCGTGAATCCGATAAAGGGAAAGAGGAAATAAAATGGGAAATTGGTCCGTCACACTAACTACGGCTAAAAAAGCGAAGCCGGCTGCCGATCAGCTGGGCTTTGGCAAATATTTTACCGATCATATGCTGCTTATGGATTATACGGCAGATCAAGGCTGGCACGATCCGCGAATCGTGCCGTATGGACCGATTTCGCTGGATCCATCGGCGATGGTGTTCCACTACGGGCAAGAGGTGTTTGAGGGAATGAAGGCGTACCGGACACCGCAGGGAGAGCTCGTATTGTTCCGGCCGGATATGAACTTACGCCGGTTGAATCATTCGTGCGAACGTCTTGGGATTCCTCAAGTGGATCCGGAGGAAGTGCTGGAAGGTATTTGCCGTCTGCTCGCTTTAGAGGAAGAGTGGATGCCGGAAGGGAAAGGCAATTCTTTGTATATCCGACCGTTTATTATCGCTACTGAAGCAGGTCTTGGAGTGCGGGCCGCAGAGGAGTATCGGTTGATCGTCATTTTATCGCCGGTTGGGGCTTATTATCGCGAAGGGATCCATCCGGTGCGCATCTATGTGGAGGATCGGTACGTTCGGTCCGTTCGCGGCGGTACCGGTGAAGCGAAAACCTCGGGGAACTATGCCGCAGGGATCAAAGCTCAGGAAGATGTCAAGTCGCTGGGCTTTTCCCAGGTATTATGGCTTGACGGAATCGAGAAGAAGTATATCGAAGAAGTGGGCAGCATGAACGTGTTCTTCAAAATTGGCGGGGAAGTGGTCACTCCCGAACTGAACGGCAGTATTCTGGCTGGTGTCACGCGGGACTCGGTCATTCATCTTCTTCGGGAGTGGGGAGTTCCCGTTAAGGAACGCCGGATCTCAATTGAAGAGCTGTTCGAGGCCCATAAGGAAGGGAAACTTGAAGAAGCGTTTGGCACCGGAACGGCGGCGGTCATCTCTCCGATCGGCAGCATGACGTGGGAAGGTCATGACATGGGGATTGCTGGAGGCCAAACCGGAGCATTGTCGGCAAAACTGTACGAGACATTGACTGGAATCCAACGCGGAGAGCGGGAGGATTCCTTCGGATGGCGGTATTCCGTCCGTTAAAAACAACGGGACGGTGCCCCTTTGCCGTAAACCCTTGGATAATTGCTTCAAGGCAGCAGGAATTTGCGAAGGAAGCAGCGAATTATCCAAATGGTGATGTAAGGCAAGGAGGGATAAGATTGCATACCGCTGAATTTGCCAGATTGCTTGATCTCATCGTGAAGGATTATCAGACCCACATGGAGGAGGAGCTGGCTCCCACACTAACGACGTCGCAGTTGACCGTTCTGGAGCTGCTGGAGCAGCAGGGCAATCTGAAGCCGTCCGATTTGATTCCGTATCTCTCCACGACGCCGGCTGCAGTAACGATGCTGCTGGACCGTATGGAGCGGGGCGAACTGATTCGCCGCGACCGGGATGAGAACGATCGCCGCAACGTGTGGGTGTCGATTACGGATAAAGGACAATCCGAAGTCCGCCGGGGGATCGAAGTTCGCAACGCCTACTTAAGCGGCGTGTTGAATCGCATCTCAAGTCATAATCAACAACTGCTGGTATTTCTGTTGGGCAAAATTTCGGGAACGAAATAAGGAACTTGCCTACGAGGGAGTCTAATGAATAGGCGGGACGTCAAGGAGCTGATTTTGTCAGCTTCAGACGTCCCGCCTTTTTACATCTCGATTCCGTTGCCCCCAGCCTGCAGCAACGCTGCAAGGCGGGTATACGTTTCTTCCTTCCATAGATCCCACGGATACGCACGCGGCGGGAGGGAGATCAGATCGATCGGCTCCTTCGTCACCGGGTGCGGAAATCCAACGTACAACGACCAAAGGGCGATTTGTTGGCCTGGTTTATTCCACCCTGCGCCATATTTCTGATCGCCATACAGAGGGCAGCCGATGTGGCTCAGTTGCACTCGGATCTGGTGCGGCCGGCCGGTATGCAGCTCCACCTGCACAAGGCTCAGCTGCTCCGATGCAGAAGTGCCGAGTACCCGGTAATCGAGCCGCGCCTCTTTGCCGCCGGGCGTCCCCGCTGGAACGACAGACACGGTATTGGTGCGTTCGTCTTTAAGCAGCGTATCCGTCAAACGCCCTTGCCGCTGCGGCGGCGTTCCGTGTACAACGGCGACATATGTTTTGTTGAATCGGCGGCTTCGCACCATCTCCGCTAACCGTGAAGCGGCTTTGGAGGTCTTGGCGAAGATCATGGCACCTCCGACCGGACGATCCAGCCGATGCACAAGTCCGAGATACACGTTACCGGGCTTGCTATACCGCTCCTTGATGTCCGCCTTCAGCAAATTCAGCAGATCGGGGTCTCCGCTGGCATCCTCCTGGGTAGGGATGTTCACCGGCTTCTCGATGCCGAGCAGATGGTTGTCTTCATATAGGATCGCCATCGCCGGCTGTCCCGAGGTCCGCTTGACTTCGGAAACCATCGGTTATTCCTCCCAGCGTCCGAGAATGCCGCAAGGGAGATGAAGCCCTGAGCGGGTGATCGGCAGGCCCAGTTCACCGGCCGAGATCCGTCCCCCGTAACGCTTCTTGACGGTCATCGTCAGAATGTTGTTCAGAACGGTAGGCGAAATGCCGGTCGTATACGAGTTAATAAGGAAGAAGAGCGGCTTGTCCGACAGGATCGACAAGCAAGACTCTACAAACGGGTAGAGGCTCGTCTCCAGCTTCCACATCTCACCACCCGGACCACGCCCGTAGGACGGAGGGTCCATGATAATCGCGTCATATCGGTTGCCGCGCCGTTGCTCCCGCTGTACGAACTTGAACACGTCATCCGTGATGAAGCGTACATGACGGTCAGCCAAACCGGACAGCGCCAGGTTCTCTTTGGCCCATTGGACCATCCCTTTCGCTGCATCGACATGAACAACCGAAGCGCCAGCTGAAGCTGCGGCTACAGTGGCCCCGCCGGTATATGCAAACAGGTTCAGCACCTGAATCGGCCGACCCGCGCCGGCGATCTTGTCCATCATCCACCGCCAGTTGGCAGCTTGTTCCGGAAACAATCCGGTATGTTTGAAATTGGTGGGGCGGATATAAAATTTCAACCGGTCATAGGAAATCGTCCAACGGTCGGGGATCTGCTTCTTCATCTCCCATTGTCCGCCGCCGGAGGAACTGCGATGGTAATGCCCGTGCACATCGCGCCAACTGCGATCTTCATTGGCGATCGGCCAGATGATCTGCGGATCGGGGCGCCGCAAAATGACGTCCCCCCAGCGCTCCAGCTTTTCTCCGTTTCCGGTGTCCATGACTTCATAATCCTGCCAATCATTTGCTACATACATGTGTTGATCCTTCCTTCCACCGCTTTTTGCGGCCCGCCCGTTTGGGCATGTCCTTAAGTTCTGTAGATTCGGTAGTTATTGTACCTTATTTTTCTATCGGCATGCTACCTTCAAGGTGAAAACGATCTTCAATTCATTCCGCGGGTGTGGTAGTCTTTCAATAAAACACTAAGTTTTAGAGGATCAAGGAGAGAGCATTGGAAATGTTACGTCGTTTTTTTTCATATTACCGGCCTTATAAACATTTGTTTATTCTGGATTTCACCTGTGCTGTGGTGGCGGGTCTGCTGGAGATCGGGTTCCCGGTCGCCGTTAACCAGTTCGTGGACAAGCTGCTGCCGGGTCGCGACTGGGCGCTAATCATCTGGGCTTCGGCTGCGCTGCTAGGTGTATATCTCCTGAACACGGCGTTGAACTACATCGTCACGTACTGGGGCCATATGCTGGGGGTTAACATTGAAACGACCATGCGCAAAAAGATGTTTGATCACCTGCAAAAGCTGTCCTTCCGCTTCTATGATAATCATAAGACCGGACAACTGATGTCGCGAATCTCCAACGATCTTGACAATATCGGAGAGCTGGCGCACCACGGACCAGAGGACGTCTTTATCGCCGGAATGACCCTGATCGGCTCGTTCCTGCTGATGCTGTCGATTAACTGGAAGCTGGCGGTGCTGACCTTCCTCGTTGTGCCGGTGCTGGTTTGGACGGCGCTTTATTTCAATGGAAAAATGACGAAGACCTACCGCGGCTTGTTTTCCGCGCTCGCTGATTTCAATTCCCGCGTGGAAGAGAATATCGGCGGCATCCGTGTTGTTCAGGCGTTTGCAAACGAAAAGCACGAGCAAAAGCTGTTTGAGGAAAACAACAACGCCTATCGTGCTACGAAGCTGTGGGCTTATAAAATCATGGCGGGGAGCTTGTCCATCAACTACATGTTAATGCGGCTTGTTTCGTTGTTCGTGATGGTTTGCGGAACTTGGTTTGTTATTCACGGGGAGTTAACTTACGGAGAGTTCGTTGGTTTCCTGTTGCTGGCAAACGTGTTCATCCGGCCGATTGAGAAAATCAATGCGATCATCGAAAGCTATCCGAAGGGGATTGCCGGTTTCAAGCGTTATCTGGAAATTATGGATACGGAGCCGGACGTAGCCGATGCCCCGGATGCGATTGACGTTGGAACCTTGAAGGGAGACATTTACTTCGATCGGGTTTCTTTCGGTTATGAAGGGGCTTCTCGCGTGTTGGAGGACGTCAGCTTGAAGATTCGAGCTGGGGAAACCGTCGCCTTCGTAGGGCCGTCAGGTGCCGGCAAAACTACGCTATGCAGCTTGCTGCCGCGCTTCTATGATGTGGATGGCGGACGGATCACCATCGACGGGATGGATATTCGCGATCTAACCCTGTCCTCACTGCGGCGCAATATAGGGATTGTACAGCAGGACGTTTATCTCTTCTCGGGGACGATTCGTGAGAACATCGCTTACGGCAAGTTGGAGGCAACAGAAGAGGAGATTTGGGAGGCAGCGCGGCGGGCGCAGCTCGAGGATTTCATTCGCTCGCAACCGGAAGGATTGGAGACGGTGATTGGTGAACGCGGCGTCAAGCTGTCCGGTGGGCAAAAACAACGGTTGGCGATCGCAAGAATGTTCCTGAAAAATCCGCCGATCCTGATCTTGGACGAAGCGACATCCGCCCTGGATACCGAAACGGAGCAGGCGATCCAACAATCGCTGGCCGAGCTGTCCGTGGGAAGAACCACACTCGTGATCGCTCACCGGCTGGCTACGATCAAAAATGCCGACCGGATCGTTGTGATGACAGAAGAGGGCATTACTGAGCAGGGGCGCCATCAGGAGCTGATTGCCGCCGGTGGTCATTACAGCCGGCTGCATCAGGCCCAGTTTGGACATTTGAATAATTAGATGAACGAAGACCGCAGGAGCTCTTCCGTAGAGCCTGCGGTCTGATTCGTTTTAGAATCAACGCAAATAAGCATAGTAGTCCTGGGAGCGGCAAATTCGAAACCCCGTCTGTTCATAAAGTTTCTTGGCTTGGGGGTTGTTGAGTGCGACTTCCAGCCAGACCTCAAAGCCTTTGGCACGTTCGCGTTCAACCACCTGACGCAAAGCAGTACTACCGATGCCTTGCCCCCTCCGGGATGAAGTAACAACAAAGCCGTAGATCCAAGCCTCCTGATCACGACGGGACACCCGAATTTTCCCAACGGCTTCGCCTTCATGAACGATGAGCTCGTTCTGACGAATTTCTTCCTCCGTTAACTTCTCGTAGTACAACCGGGCTTCCTCCGCCTGGAGATCAAATCCCTCCTGATCGAGGCGAGCGAGCAGCGGTCGGTCCGTGTCCTCCGCGGATCGGAGAGCGATTTGAGCCGTTCTGGACGGAGCATTCGTGCAAGCCGCTTCAGGGGAGTGCTTCATTTGAAATTCGCTGAATTCATAGCGGCAAGGATAGGCGGCAAGGAAATGCTTGGCCGAGTCGGAGTTCCCAGGAGCATTCAATAGGATCTTCGGATACGAACCCACCGTAGCTAGGTTTAACCCACGCTGCAGCAGAGAGGTGAAAATACCTTGTCTGCGGTAATCCGGGTGAACCATGCCGCAGACCTCCAGCGTGCTTCCGAACGGATACAAGCCTAAGAAAGCGACCAGTTGCCCGTCGCGGAACTCGATCAAATCTGCGGCACTCTCTTCCTTGCGGGAGTGTAAGGTGTCCCAATTTAACTTCAAAGCAATTCCGTCATGCTGCTCTACGTGTTGTTGGAGGGCTTCTACGTCAGCCCATGTCCATGTTAGATTCATGCCAGCTCACTTCCCTTCATTCGTATTCTAGCGGATCGGAAGGAAATTGGCACGTGAAATCGTGGGCAGACGCGCTTGACATATCGCAAGTACGGGGGTAGCTTGAAAGTACTGCAAATCTACTTATTTTTTCGGAGGTACTAGGAATGAATATCATCGAAATGGAACAAGTGACTTGGTTCCGGGATGGGAAAGCCGTATTAAACGGCATCGATTGGACGGTCCGCGAGGGAGAACATTGGGCGATGCTAGGCTTGAACGGTTCAGGCAAAACGACGTTGCTGAACATGATCAGCGGCTACCTCTGGCCGACATCTGGCCATATCAGCGTACTGGGGAACCGGTTTGGCGAAGTAGATTTGCGGGAGCTGCGCAAAACGATTGGGTGGGTTAGTTCTTCGATGCAGGCCAGACTACACGGGGGGCAAAAAGCTGAAGATCTTGTGGTAAGCGGCAAGTTTGCAACCATCGGACTTTACGAGAAACCAACGTCAGAGGATTACGACCGGGCTGCAGCCTTCATGAACCAGCTCCATTGCAGCCATTTACATGGACGAACTTACCAGACCTGTTCCCAAGGTGAACAGCAAAAGCTGTTGATTGCTCGGGCTTTGATGGCTTCGCCCCAGCTGCTCATCCTGGACGAGGCAACGAACGGGCTGGATTTCATCTCCCGGGAAGGATTGCTGGAAAGCATCGCACAGCTGGCCGCCGAACCGAATACGCCGCATATGCTGTATGTAACGCACCATACCGAGGAAATTTTGCCGATTTTCACGCATACGCTGCTGCTCCGGCGGGGAGAAGTCTACGCGCAAGGGAAAACGTCGGATGTCCTGAACGAAACCGGGTTATCCGATTTCTTTGAAACGCCGGTGGCTTTGCGATGGAATCAGGAACGAGCTTGGCTGTCGACGAAATAAGCCTTAACCCGTCGGGGTACTCCCGGCGGGTTTTGCTGTTTTGGAGCCGGAGGCTTTTTTGCGTATTGCAGCCACTAACCAATAGAAGCTGGGGATGAGAAATTCGGCGAAAAAGAACATCGGCGCCCCTTCCCAGGACAGGAAAGAAATAATTTCCGGGGGGGTTCTGGCAATCGACATGGCGTAAATGGACACAAAGGCGACAACCGGCAGCGTGAACGGTTTATGATCTTTCACGCCAGTCAATTGGGCAATGCATAAGACCGCGGTGAATACCACAAACGCAATTTTTACAAAGATGCTGGTCAGCCACAAAATAATTAAGATCGGGTCCATCGTTTCGATAAATGAGCCGACACGAATGAAACGAACCAGTTCCATGTCAGGGTAAACCAGATTGGCTCCCAGGTTCGGTCCAAACGTCAGCAGGATCGGAATGAGATGCAACACGATCAGCAGCAATGAAGTGAGCGTAGCCCCGAAGAGGGTGCGGAACACTTTTTTTGGCATCTCTAGATAAGGAAATAGCAAAAACAAGAATGCCATCTCTCCAAAAATCGCCATCGTATCTAGGATTGAGGCAACCATATCTCTTGCCGAGAGATGGTTAATCAAGGCGCTGAACATATCCAATTCCATTTCCTGAAACCCGATAAACGGAATAAAGAAGAAGGCGGCGGCAAAAATGAGGAAAAAACCTTCAGCCGTACGGAAGATCGTCAGGATCCCGCAGCGAACAGCATAGGCGACACAGACTCCAAAGATGGCGATCACCGCCCACCCTGGCGTACCAATCAAATATTCCGATAACAAGAAATCAGCAAGCTCCCTTAAATTGAGGGCAGCTAGAAAGAGATGGAGTATCACGATATATAGAACGAAGAGGATATGGAGGGGACGGCCCACTACTTTGCCTCCGAATTCTACAAAAAATTCGTTGGGGCGAGAGGATGCGAGCTTATAGGCGGGGTAGCATAACAGCAGCCCCAGCAAAGCGCCCACTACAACGGCAACCGGCGTAGAATACTTGCTGCCTCCAAGCAACATCCCTGTATAAAAAGCGATGACGGTGGTGAAGGTTTGCAAGCTGAAAAGCGCAAAGATTTGATTGGTTGTAATTTTCTTGAGCATTCATTCCGCCTCCTAATGTCGGATCGTGTCAAAACGATCCGCCCAGCATCGACTTGCGTAAATATTCCATCATCATGATGAAATTCCATTGATCCTTCAGTTTAAATGTGACTTCTGAGATGACAAAAAAACAGATGGAGACGACCAGAACGGTAATTCGTTTTTTTAGCTGAACTCCTTCTTTTTTCTGCATCAGCCAGTCAGCCAGTATGATGAGCACATACAGGATACCAATATAGACCACATTGAATCCCTCGCTATCTATTGGTTTCGTGAACCACCGAACGAAACACACCGCCCGTACGGTTTAATTTAATCTTCACATCAACTTCAATCGGGAGTTCCTTGGCGTAGTAATTCTTCCATTGATCTTGCATCGAATGCCAAATTTTCGGATGACTCCAATCCAGATATTGGCTCATGAGGAAGGCGTCAGATCGGGCTTTCCGAGTCTTGTCCAGCACATGGATAAACTGCTCTTCCACGTCCTTACTCAGGAGTTTCTCCAATTCACGGAGAACTTGCGGGTCCTTCAAATCGATGCGAGACAGTGAGGCTTCGATATAAGCTTTTGCACTGCTATCGACTTTGAACGAGACCTGATCTCCCTGTACTTTCGGTTTTATACTCGTCTTTATGCCTTCGATGTAAAAGCTAATCTCCTTCTCATCGGTGGGAGAGGGGAGGGTGAGCGTTGTATTTTTTAGCTGAGAGCTGATCCACAGCGCGGTTCGATGCTCGAGAGGAGTGAGCTCGATCTTCGCCATTTTCCCGCCGCTGAAAATCGCTGCACCTCCGGAGCCCATCCAACGGTTTGTTTTTGGATTCTCCTTGGCAATTCCTGGTAACTCTCCGAAGGACAGCAGCGGGATCAGAATATCCCCGCCTTGGTATAGCGCCAGCTTATAATCCTTGACGGTAGTATCCAATACATAGTGATTGTTGACGTATTTCCGCAGGATGTCGCTGAGAATCCGTTCGAATACCATCGGTGCCTTCGTGATTTCTTTAACGTCACCCGGGGTTACGAACAAGCTGGCACTCAGCCGGAAGGAGGGCTGACGGAAGACAAATTCAACAACTTCGTCCAAGCCATGCTCCGCCTCTCTTCGGCCTACCACAACGATGCGGGTTTGACCAAAAGTGATGTTCCGAGGCACGTCAATTTGAAGTAGATTTAAAGCCTGACTTAGGTTTTCTGCTCGTCTAGTTATAAAGCTAAACGGATCCCCTTGGTGTTGCCCCGTCCCGCCGGCTTCCCCGGGAATCATCCGGTTCGGGAGCGGAATGCCTACGGTCAATTCCACCTGCCCGTCCTCCGTCCGATCGATGAGTACCGTGTTCACAAACGCACGGTTGTTAAGCTCCTGAGCGGACCAGCATCCGCCAACGCCAATGAAGAGCAAGATAATCAATGTTGCTGTTGCGATAGCGCGGTGGATTCTCGTCACTCGAAATCACCTTTCTTCTCTTTTACCCAACTGCGAGGATTTGAGTTTTGCCGGTTTTCGTTGTTCGAGAGTTGCATCGGTCGTTTGTGCATCTTCCACCAAGGAACCCGAATGAACGTATCTCCCAAATCCTTGCCCATGAGCGGAGCAATCGGGGATAAATAGGGAAGTCCAAAAGATTCCAAATTGACCAAATGGATGTAAATCAGGATTAACCCGCAGGTGACGCCGTACAACCCAAACATGGAGGCTAGGATCATAATCGGAAAACGGAGCAATCGAAACGCCAAGCCTAAATCGAAATGGGGGATGATAAACGAAGCGATCCCCGTTAAGGAGACGATGATCACCATGGCCGCTGAGACGATCCCAGCTTGAACTGCAGCTGTGCCGATGATCAAGGCGCCGATAATGGATACGGCTTGCCCGACCGATTTTGGAATTCGAATGGAAGCTTCACGAAGCGCTTCAAACGCAAGTTCCATCGCAAAGGCTTCCCATAGTGCCGGAAAGGGGACGATCTCCCGTGAAGCAGCGATCGTAATCAGCAGCTGGGAAGGGATCATTTCCGGATGAAACGTGGTGACTGCGATATAAATGGACGGCAGAGTTAAAGAAGCAACTACGAAAAAATAACGAATCCAGCGAATCCAGTTCGCTGCGACATAACGCTGATAGTAATCCTCCGCCGATTGCAGCAGCATCGGCAAGGTCACCGGAGCGAGCAATGCGATCGGTGAACCATCTACAATGATGGCGATTCTTCCTTCCAAAATCGCTGCGACGACGACGTCAGGTCGTTCTGTGTACTGAAGTTGCGGAAAAGGCGTGTAAGGGTTGTCCTCGATGATTTCTTCCACGTAGGCGGAACCCAGAATTCCGTCCATATCGATATTGGACATGCGACGCTGCACTTCTTTCAGCAATTCCGGCTTACATATGTTCTCCATATAAGCCAGCACAATACTGGTTCGAGTTTCCCGACCTTTATTGACCGTCGGGGTTTTCAGATGTGGACTTTTAATCCGGCGGCGAATCATGGTCAAATTCTTCTCCAAGTCCTCGATGAAGGCTTCTCTAGACCCGCGGATGACAGATTCGTTGGGAGCTTCATCAATACTGCGCGTCGGGTAAGCGGAAATGGAGAACGTCAACATCCGCTTATCCCCGTCGATCATCAGCAAAGCTTCGGCGTTCAGGATGGCTTGAATCGCTTGATTTAAGTCATCGATGACGGTAGCTGTAGATACGCTTAATGCCTTATCCTCGAACAGGAACTGATAAATATTTTTCTCCTGCAGCAACGCGGATTCTCGCTGTAGACTGCGAACGATAAATTGCTGGACCGTTTCCTGTGCAATCATTCCGCGAACATAGACGAGGGCACACGATTGACCCGAGCTGATCGTAAATTCGCGATAGATGATGTCTGAGCTATCCTTAAGCACCTGCTTCATCCACTCTAACCGAGCTTGTAAGCTTTGATCGTTAGAGAGGGCTGGCGCATCCGTGCGGCTTGGGGGGAGTGTCGGTGTTTTGCCTGACTTCCCCCCGAGGGAGTGTTTTCGACGCTGCAGCTTTCTAATGATGGGCATGGAACTACCTCCTTCCTTAGCCGACTATTCCCAGTTAAGATGCACCGTTGACAGGAGAAATATACTAATTTTTTGGCAAAACCGGAGTGAAGACCAACATCAATCGAAACGAGATTATTTTTGAAGCAAGTTGGTAATAAAGGGTAACGACATCATCAACAGGATTAGTCGAGTGGGGAAGGGTTCTCATGCCAAGAATAATGTTCCGGAATACTCACAACAAGCGCAGCCCTCTCCGAAAAAGCGGGGGTTCGCAAGGAAGCGCTTCGGATGGTAACTTCACCGGACGGAACGTGCATGAATCGGTTGCACAAATTGTTCGTGTATTAGATGCTCCAGATGATTTAGTAACCCGGTTTATTAGCGGCGCGGAAGGAGCTCCTGTATGCGCCATCGTATGTATTGCTGGTCTGGCAGATTTGAAAATGATCAACGATCATATCGTTACATCCATCCAGCAGGCGTATTCCGCCTTTGAACGCTCAGAATCTATCACCGGACAAGAATTGTACCAGCGGCTGGACAAGCAATTTCTATCGGTACAAAAATATAAATTAACGCAATCTCTCGATGATATTCTCGTTGGCGTGCTGTCCGGAGATACCGCGTTGTTTATCGATGGTGTGGATCAGGTGCTGCTGATTGGCAGTAAGCAATGGACAGGGCGCGGTGTGGAGGAACCCGAGACAGAATCGCTGGTCCGCGGCCCGCGTGAAGGATTTAACGAGAGCATAGAGACGAATATTATCCTGCTTCGGCGGGCGATCCGTGATCCGAAGCTGCGAATCGATACCTACCGTATCGGTGAACGGGGAAAGAAAGGGCTCGTCATCGCTTATATTGATAATATTGTGCACCCTGAGCTGATCCAAG
Source organism: Paenibacillus sp. J14 (assembly GCF_000518465.1). Classification (NCBI taxonomy): domain Bacteria; kingdom Bacillati; phylum Bacillota; class Bacilli; order Caryophanales; family Paenibacillaceae; genus Paenibacillus; species Paenibacillus sp. J14. The sequence goes on from NZ_JADQ01000006.1 coordinate 56,132, forward strand.
AGGTGAAACGAAGAGTCGAATCGATCGACATCGACGATGCACCGGAGAGCGGGACAATTGAGCAACTCATCCAAGACAGCTTCTTGTCACCGTTCCCTCTGATCCTGCATACGGAACGTCCGGATAAGGCGACTTCTGCCATTCTTCAAGGTAAAGTTGTAATTTTGCTGGACGGAACGCCGTTTGCCTTAATCATGCCAACAACCATTGTATCTCTGGTTCAGTCGCCGGAAGATTATTACGAGCGTTGGCTGATCGGATCATTAATCCGGATCCTACGGTATACCGCAGTTTTTATTTCGCTGACATTTCCATCACTCTATATCGCCTTGGTGTCCTTTCACCAGGGGATGATTCCTTCCAAGCTGGCCTTTTCGATTGCGGCAGCTCGGGAAGGAGTGCCGTTCCCAGCTGTCATTGAAGCCTTTCTCATGGAATTAACGTTGGAACTGCTCCGTGAAGCCGGGGTCCGCCTGCCCAAGCCGGTCGGGCAAACGATCGGGATCGTAGGCGGTCTGGTCATCGGCGAAGCGGCGGTGCAGGCAGGGATTGTCAGTCCAATTATGGTCATTGTCGTTGCAGTGACGGCTATGTCTTCCTTTGCCATCCCTGCCTACAGCGCAGGTATTGCTTTCCGTATCTTGCGGTTTATTATTATGCTTGCCGCTTCCATGTTTGGGCTGTACGGGATCATCTTGACCCTCATTATGATCTGCATTCACCTGTCGAGATTAAATAGCTTCGGGGTTCCATATTTTACACCGTTGTCCCCCAGCTTCTATCGCGACTGGCGGGATATGATCATTCGAGCCCCGTTACCGATGTTGTCGAAGCGGCCTCAATTTTTGCAAACCAAAGATGAATCCAGGATGGGAAGTAGGGAGGGCGGTACATGAAGTCCTTTGAGTACGGAGATCGAGAAGTAGGCACCTATGAAGTGTTCGCCTCCGTTGCGAATATGGTCATTGGTTTCGGGTTGCTTACTTTGCCGCGTATCATCGTACAAAAGACACATTCTGTTGATGGGTGGGTATCGATTCTCATCGGCGGTGTTGGTGCCATATTCTTTTCGTGGATTGTCGCCAAGCTCATCAGCCGATTTCCAAAGCAGAACCTGTATGAAATCGGCGGTGCGGTCATCGGAAAGCCGCTGGCCCTCCTGATCACTCTTATGTTCGCTGTATATATGTTAGCATTCGTGGCTTATGAGACCCGAGGCGTTGCAAGCATTTCGCGCCTTTACTTGTTCGATCGGACACCGGTAGAGATCGTCAGCCTCGTCTTTCTCCTAGTGCTCATCTATGGCGTATCCGGACCTAGTGTGACCTTGTTCCGGTTAAATACATTGTTTTTACCCATCGTGATCATGCTGATCTTCGTCTTATTATTGATGAATATCAGCCATTTTGATTTCCATAACCTAATGCCGTTTTTTGTGACCGATTGGCGGGAGTTGGTGATAACTTCCAAGGAGTCGACCTTTTCATTTCTCGGGTTTGAGATTTTATTGTTCTATAATTCAATCCTCAACAAGCCGAAGAAAGCCGTAAAAGCCTCCACCTTGGGGATGCTTATTCCGCTTATTCTCTATTTGCTCGTGTTTTTAATCACCTTGGGCATGTTTGGTGCTGAGGTGACCGCCAGCACGCTGTATCCCACGGAGGAGTTGGCCAAGCAAGTTGAGGTACCCGGGGGCTTTTTTGAACGGTTTGAGTCGATTTTTTTCTCAGTTTGGATACTTACGCTATTTAATTCAGCGGCGATGGCCTTCGATGTGTCTCTCTCGGCGATAGAAGCTGTATTTTCAAAAGCGAAGCGCATGGCGCTGGCGATTGGGTTAGGCCCGATTCTGTTCCTCATCATCATGCAGCCGCAAAATATAGATGAACTTCAGCTGTTTGCTGAATGGATTAGTTACGCTGGCATCGGGGTGGGGATGGTCGTTCCAACCCTTCTGTTATTGTTGGCGATCCTGCGGGGGGTGAAGGGACGTGCGTAGAGTTTGCTGTGTTGGGTTCGCCGCACTAATCCTAGCCTTAGGGTTGACCGGTTGCTGGGACCGGGTCGAAATTGAAGATCGAGGGTTTGTCGTAGGGGCCGGAATCGATCTTGCCGATGAGGAAGAGGCGCAGAACGGGCAATTTATCCTTACCTACCAATTTGTCATTCCAGGGGGGCTGCAGGCAAGAGAAGGCGACAGTAAAAACGGGAGTTCTTCCAAAGCTTACTTTAACCTGTCTACTAACGCGAATACGATGTTTGCGGCGGCTCGCAAGATGTCCTATCAAACGAGCCGCAGCCCCTATTTGCAACATATGCGCATGATCCTGATTTCTCGGAAACTGTCTGAAAGCGGAGAGCTTGCCTCTGTATTGGATCTTTTCCTCCGTGACCATGAAATGCGTCGAGCCACGAAAATTATGGTGACGGAAGGAGATGCGCGTGAAGTACTGGCGACGAATCCGAAAAATGAGAAGCTCCCGGTGATGTTTTTTGAATCCACTTCACTAAATCCAACGAAGAGCTCCAGCATTTATCCGCCAACGAACATCGGAGAAGTCCAAGCCTACATCTTGTCCAAGAGCAGCTTCGCCCTTCCAATCATCCGTAAACTGGGAAATGAGGTTTCCGTATCGGGGACTGCGCTCTTCGACAATGCTCAGAAGCTGAAGGGGCTCCTGAACGAAGAGGAGACTTCGGGATTAAACATTTTACGCGGCACCGCCCAGGACGGGGTTCTGGAGATCCATGTGAATGACGAGTATATGGCGTATGAGATCAAAGGCTTGCGTCAGAGCATTCAGGCGGATGTATCCGATCCGGAGCATATCCGGTTTACTCTCCATCTTGAGATGGAGGGTAACATTGGCGAGACCCAGGAGCGATTGGATCTGCTTTCCCCTCACCAACTTGCAGAACTCGAGGAGAAAACCGAGCAAGAAGTAATCCGCATCACCAATGGAACATTAACGAAACTGCAGCAGGAATACGGGTTGGATGTGATAGGTTTAGGTAAAGAGCTGGATCGCAGGCATCATGCGCTTTGGCAGAGCATCAAGGACGATTGGGAGCAGGGCGAACGTTATTTTTCCCGATGCGATATCGAAGTAAAAGTCCGCGCCAAGATTCGCATCGTAGGTTCAACGTTGGAAACCAAATAAGGAAGGAGGAGAATAGCTCATGTGGAATTTCGTGCGAGATCGGCTTCCTACCACGTTGACCTGGGTCTGTGCAGTATTGTCGGCGGTCATTCCTTGGATTGTCTATTCCATCAATCAGGCGCTGCATCGGTACGGGGATCCACCATGGAAGAGGAAGTGATTATCCGGGGCTTTTGACCTGCATCCCAATGAATAAAGCAGCAATAACCCCCCTTCCAAAACACGCCTTTAGGACTATTCAGGGCGGAGTAGGTTTGCGCGATATTTATATGTAAAGGTAGATTTTAGGCGGTGTACGCGCAGATTAAGAAGGGGGGGTTATATGAGAACTCACGTCATGGAGCTTCAGGAAGGGGATCGTCTGAGAACCGATGTGTTTAACCGTGCCGGGTTGCACATTCTTCCGAAGGGGACAAGCATTCATGCGGAGGAAATCGCCCTGCTGATTCGGCAGAGTATCGATTATGTCGATATCGAATTACGCGAAGGGGAAGTTACCCTGAACTCTAGCAAGAATTCAAGCTTTATCCAGCATTTGCGCGATAACTTTTATTTTACAGTGAAGGGGTATCAAACGTTATTTTTAGAGGCGCTGACGACCGGGAAGTTTAATCAATCCATGGTTGAGCAACATTTGGTGCCTATGCTTGAGGTCCTAGATCGAAATAAGGATGTTGTGTCACTCCTGATCGCCTTCACGGAAGAGGATGTTAATATTTATAACCACTCATTGCAGGTGGGTCTGTTGTCCTATTATATTGCCACTTGGTTGGGACACCCGCCAAATGAATGTTATGAAATTAGCAAGGCGGGGTATCTGCACGATATCGGGAAGAGTCAGGTGCGGCAATCCCTTCGCAACCGCGAGCATGAATTAACGGGGGAAGAACGGGAGGAAATGAATCGTCATACCTCCTACGGTTATGACATTATCCGCCGATCGACAGGGGAAGAAGTGACGGCTCTCGTCGCACTTCAGCATCATGAACGGGAAGACGGCTCCGGTTATCCGGCTGGCTTGCGCAAAGAGAAAATTCATCCTTATGCCGAAATCGTTGCGGTAGCGAATGAATACATAGCGATGACGTCTCCAGACGCATCAGGTTCGCGGCAGGATATCTTGACGGTGCTGCGAAACATTTATAATCTCGGCTTCGGCAAGCTGAATGAGAAGGCGGTTCAAGCGTTGACGGCCAATCTTCTGCCGAATTTCATCGGGAAGAAAGTGAAACTAAGCAACGGTGAAACGGCGACGATTGTTTGGAACAACCCTACTGATATTTTCAAACCGTTGGTGCAAATCGACGAGTGGCAGTTCCGGGATTTGTCGAGAGAACGAAATATCGATTTAGTGCATGTGTTTATGTAAAATTACATAAATCCAGTGGAAGCAACCCGCACTCCATCGAAGGAGCAAGGGTTGTTTTTTATTTAGTTGAGACCCCTTGTACGCCAAACTTTTCTGAGCGTCGTCAGACGGGTACAATAGGTGTCGAGGAAGTAAAATGGAGGCGCTTATGGAGAAGACGAGAATCCTAATCATCGACGACGAAGCGGCTATTGCCGATTTGTTGGCTTACGGGTTGTCTAAGGAAGGGTTTGACACCCGCACCGCCGGAAGCGGAGCCGAAGGGCTGGAGCTGATGAAGACGTTCCAGCCGGATCTTTTGTTGCTGGACTGGATGCTGCCGGACCAAAGTGGTCTGGACATTTGCAAGAAAGTAACGGCTGTTTACAACCTTCCAATTCTGATGATTACGGCAAAATCCGATATTACTGATAAAATTCTGGGTCTGGAATTTGGGGCGGACGACTACATTACGAAGCCGTTTGATTTGCGAGAGGTGGTCGCCCGAATCCGTACGATCCTTCGGCGGGTTCAGCCTGCCGCCGGCGGGCTTGAAACTTCTCCGCAGGAAGAGCGGATTCGCTTCAAGAACATTGAGGTCATCGAAAGCGAAAGGCTCGTACGCAAGGACGGAGAGCCTGTAGATTTAACCCCAAAGGAATTTGATCTGCTGCTGCGTCTGTATCATCACCGGGGCAAAATCTATACGCGTTCGGAGCTGCTGGATCTCGTGTGGGGGTATGACTTTCCTGGCGATACGCGCACCGTTGACACGCATATCCAGCGATTGCGCAAAAAGCTCGACGCGAGCGACCTGATCACAACCGTGTTTGGTGTCGGGTATAAATTCGAGAAACAGGTGGACTAGGCGATGGTTCGCACGATTCGAGGGAAGTTTCTTGTCGGCTTTTTTCTCATCTTTGCCCTGTCCTTTCTATTGCTGAATCAAACGGTAGACCACCTCATTCAGAGGAACAACCAGAGCATCATCACGGACGACTTGATTGGTCTGAAGAAAAACAGCAACATCTATGTTCGGCAGGCGTTCTTAATCAATCACTTCACGAACGACGATCTCTATTTCGGGCAAATGGCTGAAGAGATCGTCAGTGACCTGAAACGGGCGACCTCCAGCGAGGTCAGCGCCTATACGGTGGACGGGGTGCTGCTTCATGCCTCATCCAATGAGGCGTTTGCCGGTGCAACTGATGAGGATTTAAAGCAAGCGCTCGAGGGCAAAACCGCCTACACGATCACCTATAAACAAGGGACGGCCGCCGTGCATTACTCCTACCCGGTGATCATTGATGGAAGTCATGTGGGAATCTTGCGGTTTGCCAAGGACTTCTCTTTGCTGTACGAGCAGAGCGATACCATTCTGAAGACCATCACGTATTTGGCTTTTGGCATATTGGCTGTAGCTTTCTTATTTTCTTATTTGTTGTCCCGTAATCTGACGATTCCCCTGGTCAAGCTCAGCAATGCCTCGAGCGAAGTGATGAAAGGGAATCTGGACGTGCGCATTGACGTCAAACCGACGCGGCGGGATGAAATTGGTCGACTGGCCGCGAACTTTAACGAGATGATCGGACAGATCAAGCAGCAAATTGCTCGCATCGAACGAGACCGCGACCGCCTGGAGCGTTTAAATCGGCAGCGGAAAACCTTCTTCGACAATGTGACCCATGAACTGAAGACGCCGCTGACTTCCATTCTTGGATATGCAGAAATCATCCGCCAGCAAGGGGAGTCGGATCGGGCTTTTTTTGAGAAAGGCATGAACCATGTCGTTCAAGAAAGTGAGCGATTGCATGGGATGGTACTGAGATTGTTGGAATTATCGCGGGAAACGGCAGGCAGCGAAGAGTTCAAACAGGTGGACACGGGACAACTGTTGCGCGATACGTGCGAGGCATTGGCCTTTAAAGCCAAGCGCTACCATAAATCGATACACAGCGAGATCGAGGAAGGGCTTCACGTCTACGGACAGGAAGACCGCATCCGGCAGATCTTCATCAATTTGCTGGACAACGCGATTAAATACAGCAAACCGTATTCGGAGATTGAAGTTCAAGCCAAGCGGGCAGGGGAGCAGGTTCGTTATCGATTTGCCAACCTGGGGGAGACAATTCCACCGGAACAATTAAACGAAATCTTCGAGCCGTATTATGTCCCTGAGCGGCATGGTGCGAAGGAGACGGGGAGCGTTGGTTTGGGACTGGGCATCGTGAAATCGATCGTGGATGATCATGGAGGGACTGTTCGGATGACGAGCGAAAACGAATTGACCACGGTTGTGGTGGAGCTGCCATTCATGAAGTCGGAAGGAGAGTTGGCATGAAACTGCGAATATGGATGATCGCTGTATCGTTGTTGATCGCGGTCACTCTACTGCCCGGCTGTGCTGGCAGCCCCCAGACCCAGATGATCATTATCCCGGATGCGGAGGAAAGTCAACATGCAGACGAGCCTACGGGGCCCTTCAAGGTAGAGAAAATCTATCGAATTCCTCTCGCTGCCAAAGGCGGACTATTGGGGTGGTTTGGTACCGATTCTTTGCTGGGGGTTTATAACGGAACCAACGGATCGCAAATTCTCGAGGAAATCAAGCCCCCATATGAGGACTTGCAGAAGGTTCGCGCATTGGGGGCCAAGCAGTACGTTTTCGATCTATCCCCGGACGGCAAGCGAATTACCGCCATTGAGGAGAAGGGAAGCCATTATGAGCTTCAACTGCTGTCTTTGACCGGAGAAGCAGATCTCAAGCTAAAAACCATAGACACTTCTGAGCTCACGACGAAACAGTTTACTTGGTCGGACAACAGTCGGTATCTCGCCTTCACTAATTATGTATCCGAACCTGAAGTGACAGGTCAATCTGAGATCGTGGTCTATGACATGCAAAATAGGACTTCGGAAATTTACAAGATTCCGTTTCTGAAGGAAGGGCAGACGGAACTGTACAACTCAGTCCATGTCTCCGATGACGGGAACAACGCATTTCTTCTTGTCCAACGGATCGATGAAACGAGGCTGGTAGCCGGAAAGTTGAAGGACGGGGAATTCGTCGCTCAATATGAACATGCGTTAAGCCGGTATGGCCAAGCCGCATGGCTCAATGACAATCAAGTAGCCTTCCTGAGTCAGGACGGGACGTTGTATGCATACGATTTGCGGAATGAGGCAGTGGCTGTGCTGCTGGATTATGCCCTTACCTTCGAGCTGTCCAGAGACCGTCATACCATCGCCTATAGTAAGGAAGATGGTACCTTGCTTGCTGGTAGAGTACAGGGCAACAATATAATCAATGCGAGTCCAATATATCAGGGGGTGCTGCCCTACCAGATGTCCTGGAGCGAGGATAATCGAAGATTGTTGATCTTTGGCGGGAGAAGTCTGATTCGCAGTTCACAGGGGCCTGCCGTCGTGCCAAGCGCGGAATACTCCGTTCAGGAATCTGACTGGCTGCCCTTCATTATCGAATTGAAATAACGTCTTAGCTTAAACAGGAGCGTGAGTTTGAAACGCTCCTGTTTTTTTGTGTTTACAGTTTGGAGACATTTTGTTGACAACTCGGTCAAACGATGGTGACATCTCCCCTTTACGATGAAGGTGGCCCAAAAAACAGGAATTGCCTTATCGTCATGCGGCCGAAAGGAGTATAGGACGTTGAAAACTTCAATCAAAACAAGAGCAATAACGACGGCAGCGGTGAGTTTCATCCTATTGTTTTCACTAGCTGCCTGTCATGGTGGGGGAGGAGCGTCTCCAAATCCCCAAATCGGTGAATCGGGCAACCTCGTGGGCGAACCGCCAAGCCAGGATCCCGATGACGTTGGAAAAACAACGTTGGTTCTGTCGAGCTTTTTTCCAGATGCTCGTCTGGAGAAGCTGGTCAACCAATATGAAAAGATCCACCCGGAGGTGGACATCCAACTTCAGTTCGTGCAATCCGATGATGCTCATTTGGAGGCGGAGATGGAGAAATATCTGACCCAAACGAATACGGCCATGCTGGCAGGAAAGGGGCCGGATTTGCTCATCCTGGATGATTTGCCGGCCGCCAATTATGTAAAGAACGGACTGCTTGTTAACTTCGATGAGTTGATCGCACAAGATCCTACTTTTAAGAAAACGGACTATTTCTCAAATATATTGGACAATGCCAAGCTTGGCGGCGGCTTGTACGCGATGCCGACTTCATTCTTCCTGCTCGGACTGGCCGGCGACGAAGAAGCGCTCGCGAAGGCTGGAGTGGAGATCGACGACCAATCTTGGTCTTGGAACGATTTCGCCGTTCTTTCCGAGCAATTGGTGAACAAAACGTATCCGCATGTCATCCAAACAGAACCTCAATACATGCTGAATTGGATGGTGTCCGACAATTTATCGCTATTTGTGGACGAGCCCAAGGGAATGGCCAAATTCAACACGAGCAGCTTTACCGGCTTAATGAAGCAGGTGCAGAACATGGCCGAAGACGGAGTGATTGGCATGGAGGGAGCCCCTTATTTCTTCCCTGTGCAGATCAATTCGCCTGCCGATTACTTCGAATCACTAAAAAGCTATCGGAGTCCAAACATGAAGCTTTACGTCAAGCCGCATGCCCAAGACGTGGGGGCCGGCGGGTACTTTCAACCGTATCAAAGCATCGGATTGAATCGCAGCTCCAAAGCCAAGGAACAAGCCTGGGACTTCGTGAAATTTATGATCTCGAATCAAGTGCCGGTCGATCCGAACCATGCCGGCTTCCCGCTCAATAAGCAGCTTTACAAACAGGAAGTCGAACAGTTGAAAAAAGAAGGGGCCGTACAAACCGCCAAGGAGGGCCCATTGAAGGGGGGACCCGTCCAAGTCGAGCTGGACAAGCTGGTTGCGTTTGAGCAGTTTCTGACCGGTGCGACCCATATGGTATCTAAATTTCAGCCGGATCAACTGTCGGAAATCATTACTGAAGAGTCCAAAGCTTTCTTCAGCGGGCAAAAATCCGCTGAGGACGTCGCAGGCCTGATCCAAAACAAGGTCACGACGTATCTCAATGAATAGCAGCAGTGATCATGAACAGCACGGATCCGATTCTGGGAGAGGGTCGGTTCCGATTTGAGGGAGATAGAGAACACTCGGAGGAGAAGTTATGGGGAAAAGTGGGAAGATCGCGTATTTCGTGGCTGTCTTGGGGATCATTATGGTTTTGCTGTCCTTAGGGGGGGTGATTACCCTTGGTGGTGAGAAGCACGGAGGTTCCGTTCATCGGTTCTTGTCGTCCGGACCGGCGGTTGGTGAGGAAAGGGCCGTTCCCGGCGGAACCGCCGGGAAGTACCGGATCGTCATTGATCCCGGACATGGCGGGAAGGATCCGGGAGCGACCAGCATGAGCGGCAGAGAAGAGAAGGATTTTACGTTGGCCCTAGCGGAGAAGGTCTATGAACGACTTGAGCAGGATCCGATGTTCGAACCCGTATTAACTCGTACAAGTGATGAGTTTATCGAGCTGGAGGATCGGTCCAAGGTCGCCAACGAGCAGCATGCAAATGCATTCATCTCTTTGCATGGCAACACGTATGAAGGGTCGGAGCCAGTGTCCGGCACGGAGACGTATTACTACAACAGAGGAGACGGCAGTTATGAACTGGCGGAGATGATCCACCAGCATTTAATCGAAGCCTTGGGTTTTCGGGACAGGGGCGTTCGTCAAGAAGGCTGGAAAGTGCTGCGAACGAGCGAAGTTCCAGCGGTTCTGGCCGAAATCGGGTTTCTGACCAACGCGGAGAATGAGTCGGTCTTATTTAGTGAAGCGGGGCAGGACAAAGCGGCGCAAGCGATAGTGGATGCGCTCAAACGCTATTTCGGAAAATAAACCCGGGAGAAACGGCAGGATTACCTGCTGTTTCTCCCGTCGTCATAACTGAGCTGCCATTCAATGCCGTACTTGTCCGTTACATTGCCATAACAAGGGCTCCAGAATGTTTCCTGCAGCTCCATCTTCACCGTTCCGCCCTCCTTGAGACGCTCAAACGCGGCGGTGATTTCCTCTCGATTGGTGCTGACCAGCGCCAAACTGATATTCGTTCCAACGGTATAAGGGGAGCCTGGGAACACGTCGGAGAACATCAGATGACTGCCGCTTACCTGCAGATTGGCGTGCATGACCCGATCCTTTGCTGCTTCGGGAAGCGCATAATCCGGTTCAGCCGCATGCGCTTCGCCGTAGGTCATGATTTGCGGCCGCTCCACACCAAACGCTTGGGCGTAAAACTCCACCGCTTCACGGCAGTTGCCGTCGAAATACAAATATGCGTCAATCGGCATATCCTTCTCCTCCTCTTAAATAACTCTCGTTGTGCATAGACTCCCTTAAAGCTTACCCAGAATCCACCAACTTGAATCAGGGATAATCCATAAATGGGATATATTAACTCAAGATTTATTTCACTATTTCCAAAAGAACATTCGATGGGAGATAAGCAGAAAATACAGTGAACTAGAGACTTTTTGTTTACGTTACGATAATATAATTCGTAAATTAATATCATAAAGATGTTTTAACTTTAAAATATAATTACAAACGAATGAAATGAATTTCCAAAAAAAAATTCACATGGTTTGCTTGTTTTTTGTCAGCTTTGCGCTTAAGATATGATTGCAAGTCTAGTAAATATATCCAAATAGTGAAGTAGGTAATGAAGATGGCTATTCATGATAATATCCTGATCAAGATTCGCGATATGAAGGAAAATCTGACGCCGGTCGAGCGCATGGTCGCGGAATATATTCTCGCCAATACAGAAGACATTCCCCATCTTTCGATCAAAAGCTTGGCCAAGCTGAGCAAAACAAGCGATGCTTCGGTGCTTCGGTTCTGCAAAACGATGGGATACAGCGGTTACCGCAGCTTTATCGTCAGTATTTCCGCAGCGCTTGGCTCGATGGACGACGAGCGGAAGGACCAGTACACCGATATCCAACCGGGCGATGACCTGGATACGATTATCGCCAACATTTCGCGCAACAATATGAAGTCGATTGAGGATACGTTAAGTGTGCTGGATCGCGGCGAGGTTGCTCGTGCCGTTAAAGCGCTTCGAGCCTCTAACCGCATCGTGTTCTTTGGGATCGGCGCCTCCGGATTGGTGTGCCAGGACGGGGAACAGAAATTTTCACGAATTAATAAAATGTGCCATGCGTACACCGATGGTCATAGTCAGTTGACTGCGGCGACATTGCTTGGCAAAGGTGACGTTGCCATCTTCGTCTCAAACTCCGGTAGTACCCTTGAAATTATAGAGACACTGGAGATTGCCAAGAAGAACAACGCGACAACGGTCGCCATTACCAAATACAACAAAAGCGAGCTTGCCGATAAGGCGGATATCCTGCTCGGCATCTCCACACCGGAGATCACCATGCGCAGCGGGGCGATGGGCTCTCGGATTGCGATGCTGACGATCATAGACATGCTGTTTGCCGGAGTGGCCAGTGCAGAATATCAACATGTGAAGAAGTATTTGACCAAGACGCATAGTATTTTAGCCGCGAAGCACAAAAGATAAAGGAAACAAGCTTACATCAGACATTGGATCCTGACGATCCGATGTCTTTTTTTGTTGAAAAAAGGAGTAAAAAATCAAAAATATATTACATAGTAAAATTTTATTTCAAAATCTATTGACGTGGTAAAGTTTACCACCGTAAACTAAGACTCAAGTAAAGGGTGGATCAAACCAGATCATCAGTGAGGAGAATGAAGACGCCATGGAAGAATACTATGCTGGGCTGACGACGGAGGCTATCAACCAAAATACGTTAAGGATTGATGAATGCTCGACCGAAGAAATGCTGCGTCTGCTGAATCGGGAGGATGCCACGGTACCCGCCTCTGTGGCTGCGGAAATTCCGCAGATCTCCAAGGCGGTGGATCTTCTACACCAACTGCTGAAGCAGGGGGGGAGAATGTTTTATATCGGGGCAGGGACCTCGGGCAGATTGGGGGTGCTGGATGCTTCAGAATGTCCACCAACCTTCGGCGTTGATCCTGAGCTGGTGCAAGGGCATATCGCCGGTGGAGACATCGCTTTAAGAGCAGCGGTCGAAGGTTATGAGGATAACGAGGAGGAGGGGATGGCATTAATCGAACGGCTTGGGGTGACGAACAAGGATGCAGTGATCGGTATTTCGGCCAGCGGCAGCGCCGGCTTCGTCATTGCGAGCTTGAAGAAAGCTGCTGAGCTGGGGGCAGCGACCATTGGCATCGTCAACAACAAGGCATCCAAGCTGGAGGCAGTCTGCGATATTTGTATCTCACCTGTGGTAGGACCGGAAGCAATTATGGGCTCTACCCGTCTGAAGGCAGGAACGGCACAGAAGCTGGTGCTTAACATGCTCACGACCTGCACGATGGTGAAGCTGGGGAAGACGTACAATAACCTGATGGTGGACTTGAAGGCGAGCAACAAGAAGCTGTATGACCGTTCTATCCGCATCCTCAAAATCGCCACCGGTGTCGACAGTGCCACCGCAGCGAAAGTGCTGGAGGAGGCATCACTGAACTGCAAGCTTGCGATCCTGATGATCAAGACGGGGATGGAGGCCAAGGAGGCTGAGCGTCGATTAACCGAGTGTGACGGTAATCTCAAGCTGGCGATTCGCACACAAAACAAAGTGGTTTAACACGATTATCCAGGGGGAGGATTTTTGGCGATGAGAAAAATGCATGTATGGGCATCTGTATTGGCATTAACCATGTCGATCAGCTTATTGACGGCATGCGGGTCGGGGAACAAAGCCGCAAACGGCGGCGATTCCGCGACTCCCAACAACACCAATAGCTCCGCTGAAGCGCCTGCCGAGGCCAAAGACACGATCACCGCGTTACTTCCGCCGGTTTCAGGCAACTTCCAAAGTCGATTTGAGGAAATTGAGAAAGATTTTAACGCCCTGTATCCCAATTTAACTTTAAAAATTGAACCGGCCAGCTGGGAGGACATGACACAAAAGCTGGATACGCAGGTGAATGCCGGCAGTCCCCCAGACATTGCCTTTATCGGCTCGGATGGGATCTCCAAATACGTGCAGCAAGGGATGTTGATGGACATCACCGATACCGTAACGCCGGAAATGGTCGCGGACTTTGATCCAACGCCGCTCGAGTATATGAAGAAAGCAGATGGACTGTACGGGTTCCCGGCCTATATGGAGGTTCACGCCCTTGGCGGTAACAAACAGTTCCTTGAAGAAGCAGGGATTGATTGGAAAAGCGTACAGCAAAACGGTTGGACATACGAAGAGTTCCGTGAAGCGATCAAAAAAGGCGTTGTGAAGGAAGGCGATACGATCAAACGGTATGGCTTCGTGTTCGCAACCGCCGGGGTGACGGCTAAGGATTATCTGAACATCCTCATTAAAAATGCCGGGATGCCTGCCGCGTTCACCAAAGACTTGAAATTTGCTTACACCAGCAAAAATTACTTGGAAGTGCTAAAGGCGGTACGGCAAATGATCGATGACGGCTCGATGCCGAAGGAGCTGAGTTCCGTCGATGCCGGCAAACGCTGGAACATGTTCCTGACCGGTCAAACGATGATTACCGGGAAAGGGCTGGCCACCTTCGAGAACTCGGCAAATCAAAACAATGAGAAGCTGAAGGCCAATGACGGCAGTGCGGTCGCTGGCAGCATTCCGGTTGAGTACATTGTCCTTCCTGTCCCCACGTTCCTAGGTCAAGAGCCGGTCTCCAGCACAGTCGTGGACGGTTATGTCACCTTCCGCGGCAAGAAGGAACCCAGCGCCGAGCATAAAGCTAACGTCGTGAAGGCGGCCTACTATCTAGCCAGCGGCAAAGTAGCGGCATTGACGAACAATGACCTGTTTGCGGCTCACATTACCAAGAGCGGCAGAGAAGCGGCGAAGGACCTGACGGTGAACCGGAATCCGGATAACGTTGCCGCAGTCGAAACTTTGTTATCCCACGCCAATCCGGCACGTCCGGATATCCCGGTGGAGCTTGGCGCCCAGGCGATCAAGCTGGAGGATGAAGTGATCATTCCGAAGCTGCAAGCCTTGTTGGCTGATGAGATTACGCCGGAGGAAATGTACGAAGCCGTCAAAAAAGAAGCGATCAAGATGTTTGGGGAAGACGGCGTAGTGATCGACTAACCAATGGAGGATCGGATAGCCGTGGGGAAGGTCTGCGGCTATCCGAACCGCTTTTTTTACACTAGCGAAAAGGAGTTTGGACACGATGGCCCAGTTGGCAAAAATGCGGACGACAGGCCCAACCAAAAGAAAGATGCTGCGGATCAAAGGAGACACGAGCTGGGCATACGCTTTTATCGCCGTGGCGCTGGTCGTCTACGCCGTATTTACCGCCTATCCTGTTGTCAGCGCTTTGATTATCAGTTTTCAGGAATACAAACCGCTGGGTTCCCAGTTTGTCGGATGGGAGAATTATGCAAACACCTTCACCGACAGCTTATTTTGGAAATCGATCAAGAACACGATTGTTTATACCGTTTTAACCGTTCCGGTCTCTTTGTTCCTGTCATTTGTGATCGCCATCATGATCCATCCGCTGCGTAAAGGAATGCAAACGACCTTTAAAGCGATCTATTATTTGCCGGCGGTGGCATCCGGTGTAGCCCTGTCGGTTGTCTGGCTATGGATCTTTGATCCAATGACGAGCGGGATCTTAAACCAGCTGCTAGGACTGTTTGGCATCACGAACCAGAACTGGCTGGGTTCCAGCTCAACGGCGATGTTCTCGCTGGTGTTGATGGCCTGGCTGTCCAGTCACGGCACGAGCATTATCATCTATTTGGCGGCGCTGCTTGGCATTGATCATAGTTACTATGAAGCGGCGGAGCTGGATGGGGCATCGTTCCTCCAGAAGATCTGGTACATCGTAATTCCCTGCCTCAAGCCAACAACGTTGTTCCTGCTGGTGACCGGCGTAATCGGTTCTTTCCAGGTGTTCCAGAACGCCTATCTGATGACTGGAGGCGGTCCGGATAACGCGACCACGATGGTGGGGCTGCTGATTTTTAACAATGCCTTCAAGTATTTTGAATTCGGGGAGGCGGCGGCACAATCCTTGATTCTAACGGTGATTATTGCAAGCATTTCCCTGCTCCAGTTCAAATTTATGGGCAACGACATCGAATATTAGCGTGGGAGGGAGGATGAACCCATGGCACTATACAGTAATCATACCGGCCATCCATACGTGAGGCGAATCCGCAACGCAGGGCTCATGATCGTTCTTCTGCTTTTTGCGCTGGCGACGCTGTTTCCGATCTACTTCATGATCATTTCCTCCTTCGGTGATCCCGTGGAAGCGGGGGCCTTAAGCTATTCGTTGTGGCCGGGCAAAATATCGCTGGATTCCTACAAGTTTTTCTTCGACTATAGCGAGTATTCCTATCGCTGGCTGTTTAATTCGCTGATTGTGGCGACCAGCGTGATGGTGTCGAATGTCCTCTTTGCGACCTTGGCGGGATACGCCTTCTCCAAAATTCGTTTCCGCGGCAGATCGGTGTTGTTTTCGATTATGCTCTGCGCGATGATGATTCCGTATCAAGTAACTCAGGTGCCGCTTTACATTTTGATCGTGAACGTGTTTCAGATTGAAAATACATACGGTGCGTTGATAATGCCAGGTCTCGTCACCGTATTTAACATCTTTCTAGCCAAGCAGTTCATGACTTCCATTCCGTCCGAAATTTTAGAATGCGCGAAGGTGGAAGGCTGCAACCAGCTTCAGATGTTCACGAAGATCGTTCTCCCCCTCTCCAAAACCGTGATGGCGGTTATGGCCATTCTCACCTTTATGGATAGCTGGAACACGTTCTTCTGGCCGTTTCTGGTTACGAACACGATGGACATGCAAACGATTCAGGTGGGGCTCAAAAACTTCCGATTCGCGAACACCACGTACTTCGCTCCGATGATGGCGGGGGCGACGATCTCGGCCTTGCCGATGTTCATCTTGTTCTTCAGCTTGCAAAAATATTTCCTGGAAGGCGTCACGGTTGGCGCGGTGAAGGGGTGAACCTGGAGGTGAGGGGATGGGGCGTCCTCGCGGAACTTCTGCGGCTTACCGCTATGCGGTAGGTTTGATGTCAGGAACCTCGGTCGATGGCATCGATGCCGCTGTGGTCGCCATTCGCGGTGAGCTGGATGGCAGCGAAAAACCGGAAGTCCGGTTGGTTGCTTACGACAACACGCCATACTCAGATCAGGTTCGGGCAGAGATCTTTGCGATGTTTGATCCCCGGCAAGCGACGATCGACCGGGTAGGTCGTCTGAACGTGTGGCTGGGTGAGTTGTTCGCCCAAGCGGCGCTGGCGGTGATTCGGAAAGCCGGGTTAACTCCCGGTGAAATCGCCTGGATTGGCTCCCATGGCCAAACCATTTATCATGCGCCGAACGCGAGCCTCGTGGAGGGCCTCGATTTACGGTATACCGTTCAAATCGGGGAAGGGGCGGTGATTGCAGCCCGGACAGGAATCCCTTGCGTCTCTGATTTTCGCGTCGCAGATATGGCCGTGGGAGGCCAAGGAGCTCCGCTGGTACCATATACGGAATATTTGCTGTATCGGGAGGAGAAGCGGACGCTGCTGTTGCAAAATATCGGAGGGATCGGAAATATGACCGTTCTTCCCCAGAACTGTCGATCAGATGAGGTGTATGCATTTGATACGGGGCCCGGGAACGTATTGATCGATGGTGTGGTGACGCGTCTGACTGGAGGCGCAGCCACGATGGATGTTGGCGGAAGTCTGGCCCGGCGCGGCCAAGTGCATGCCAGGCTGCTTGAAGAATTAATGCAGGAGCCTTACTACGAGCAGCCGATTCCGAAGTCAACCGGACGAGAGCTGTTTAATGCGGCCTACATTGACCGTCTGTTAGAGTACCAGGCACGGTATGGTCTTACAGCAGAGGATCTGGTGGCTACGGTCACCCGGCTTACGGCCTGGACGATTGGTGAAGGATATCGCCGGTTTGTTCGGGCCCAGCATGCAGCCGATGTGTTGATTGTTGGGGGAGGCGGGAGCTATAACCCAGTGCTGATGAGCATGCTGGCGGACGAGATGAACGCGATGGGGGTTGCTGTGATGACGCAGGAAGAGCTGGGCTTTCACAGCGACGCCAAAGAGGCGGTAGCGTTTGCGTTATTAGCGGGCTGCACGCTGGATGGGGTGCCGAACAATCTCCCGCGGGTCACCGGCGCCGCTCATCCCGTGGTGATGGGGAAGATCAGCTATTCAGTTCCCAAGCGGTAATTCGACGGTCGGTCAACGTGCAATTGTAGAGAGGGGATGTTAATAGGATGGTGGAAAACGGGATTGATCGGCTTTCGGAATATGCCAATCTGCTGCAAGGCCATCGGCTGGGGTTAATTACAGCGCCGACCGGCCTTACCTCGGATTTTAGGTCTACAATTCAGGTGCTGCATGACCAGTTTCATCTGACGGCCTTATTCTCGCCCGAGCACGGGGTTCGCGGAGATCAGGCCGCTGGTGCGCTGGTCGACAGCTACATCGATCCGATCACGGGGGTGCCGGTACATAGCCTTTACCGACAAGATTCCAAGCGGCTGACACCGGAGATGCTCGATGAGGTTGATGCCGTCGTCTATGATATTCAGGATGTAGGTATTCGATACTATACTTACATCTATACCATGCTTTACGCGCTGGAGGATTGTGCGGCAGCGGGCAAGCCTTTTGTCGTGCTGGATCGAGTGAATCCGCTGGATGGTGTTACGGTGGAAGGCAATGTGCTTAAGCCGGGGTTTGAGTCGTTTGTCGGCAACTATCCACTTTGTGTACGGTACGGTTTAACTGCCGGGGAAGTGGCCCGCATGGTCAACGAGCAAATGGGCTGGAATGCCGAATTGCATGTGATCCCGTGCCGAGGCTGGGACCGGAGCATGCTCTATCCGGAAACCGGGCGGATCTGGGTACATCCGTCGCTCAATATGCCTAGGTTTGAGACCGCCTTGCTATATGGGGGAACCTGCTTGTTTGAAGGGACAAATCTATCGGAGGGGCGCGGCACGACGTTCCCGTTTGAAATGATCGGTGCGCCTTATATTCAGCCGGAGCAGCTGGCCGCGGAAATGAATGCGAAGCGATTGCCGGGCGTGCTGTTCCGGCCGGTGTATTTTAAGCCGACGACCTCCAAACACGAGAGGGAGCTCTGCGGGGGCGTCCAGTTGTATGTGACCGATCCTCGGGCGCTGCATGCGGTGGAGACCGGATATATCCTGCTGGATACCATTCGTCGAAACTACGAGGAATTTGCTTTCCTGCCGCCGATGCAGGAGAACCGCTTGTCCTTCATCGATATGCTGAGCGGCGACAAGCTGCTTCGCGAAGGGGCTTTGCCGCTTCCGGAGCTATTGGAGCAGTTCCGGGAAGAGAGCCGGGCGTTCGCTGCGATGAAGCAGCAATATCACCTCTATGCCTGAGGGGAGGCTGGATTCAAATGAGATATGTCGTTGGCATCGACGGCGGCGGTACGAAAACGAAAGCAACGGTTGCCGATGAGACAGGGAACATCGTTCGCTCCTTCGCCGTCGGTCCGCTGAATCTCAACGGTCAGGATGCCGGATCGGTGGAACAAACGCTAGGTCATCTCCTGCAGATTACGACCGAGGTGTGCGGCGGGCTTGATCATTGTATGCAGATGTGTCTCGGCGCGGCGGGGATTAGCAACCCGGTTGTTGCGGAGCGACTGACAACGCTGATCCGCTCCGGCGGTTACCACGGCGGGCTCGACTTGGTAGGCGATCACGAAACCGCGTTGTGCGGGGCGTTAGATCGCTCGATCGGCATGATCCTGATCGCCGGGACCGGGTCCATCTGCTTCGGGCGGAACGCGCGCGGGGAAACCCATCGAACAGGGGGCTTCGGTCACCTGATCGATGACGAAGGCAGCGGCTATTTCATTGGCCGCGAGCTGCTGAGCGCGGTCGTCCGGGCGGCGGACGGACGGAGCGGTCCCACTGCGATCACGGAGCTGGTCTATGCGCAGCTGGAGATCGATTCGGTGCGGCAGCTGATCGGGTTCGTGTACAGCAAGGACACGAACAAGAAGGACATTGCCGCACTAGCCCCGCTGCTGTCGCAAGCCTGCGAGCTTGGCGACAGCACGGCGCTGGCGATCGCGCGGCGCAGCGCGATCGCTCTGGCGGAGCTGGCCGCTCCCGTGGCCAGCCGGCTCGCCCTGGAGGAGGGCGAGCTGGCGCTGGCCGGGAGCGTGCTGCTCCGCAGCGCGCACGTGCAGGCGGGCGTCAGGGAAGCGCTCAGCGAGCGCTTCCCGAGGCTCACCTGCACGCTGCCCAAGCATGACGCGGCCTATGGCGCGGTCATGCTGGCGCTGCGCGCGCTGGCGCCCGGGCGGGGCTAAGCCGCCCGGTGCACAAAAGGCGTTTCCCTTCAGGTTGCATCCATGAAGGGAAACGCCTTTCCTTGTGCTCTGATCAGCCAAGCAGAGCTTACAGAGCCCGGTCTAACAGATCCATAATATGCACGGCTTCCATTTGCTTATCCAAGCCAGCTCGCAAGATGCCTTGTTTCATCTGCAGCAGACAGCCCGGGTTCGAGGTGACGATGAGGTGAGCTTTCGTCTCCCGGACCTCTTCCATTTTGTCGTCCAAAATTTGCATCGACATCTCAAATTGGGTCAGGTTGTACGTCCCGGCTGAGCCGCAGCAGCTGTCGGGATGACGCATTTCCACAAGCTCCAATCCCGGGATGCGGCGCAGCAGCTCACGGGGTTGGTTACGCACACCTTGACCGTGGGCCAGATGGCAGGAATCTTGATACGTGACTTTGTAATTCAGCGGCTTGCTGAATTGGAGAGGGGGGAGCTCGGCCAGCAGCTCATTCGCGTCGCGGTTGCGGGCGGCAAACCGCTTGGCCCGTTCCTCCCACACCGGATCGCCTTTGAACCAGTGCCCGTATTCCTTTAACGCCGCCCCGCAGCCTCCGGCATTGTTCACGATGAAGTCAACGCCGGCTTGTTCAAACGCTTCGATATTCCGCTTGGCTAGCTCTTTGGCGCCAGCCATCTCGCCGGAATGGGCGTGCATCGCTCCGCAGCAGTTCTGTGCTTCGACAAACACGACGTCGCAGCCGGCTTTGGTTAACAGCCGCGCCGTCGCTTGATTCGTCTCGAAGAACATCACATCCATGACGCATCCGGTGAACAAGCCGACCGTGAGTTTGGTTTCGCCTTCGGCTTTCATGTGTTGCTCCCGCTTGCGGCGTTCGCGCGGGGAAGCAACTGTTTCGACCGCCTTCTGCATTTCGCGCATTGACTTCGGCAACACCCGGATCAGACCGGTTCGATTGGCGAAGGATTGCAGACCCAGCGCTTGAGCTCCCCATAGGACATGGCCCAGACGACGAACACGTTTCGGATACGGGAAAACCCGTTCGAAAATCAAGTTGCGCAGTACCGAGGGCTTCGCCGTCTCTTGCTTCGTTTCCTGCACAACATGACGTGCGGTTTCCAGCAAGCTCCCGTAAGGCACACCCGCAGGACAAGCCGTTTCACAAGCCCGACAACCCAGGCAAGCGTTCATATGCTGCTCGAATTCCTCATTTACCGGGAGCTGCCCGGTGGCCACGCCCTTCATTAAAGCAATCCGTCCACGGGGACTGTACGTTTCCAGCCCGGTTTGCTGATAAGTTGGGCAGGTAGGCAGACAAAACCCGCAGTGCATACAGTTCATGATTTCATCCAGATCAAAGGGTTGCAGGCGGTTGCTGTCTGTATGGGTCATCGGGAGGACCGTTGTTCCGCCGCAGGCAGGGGAGGCGAACTCCTTAGATAATGAATGTTTTTCTCCGCTCATCGTTGCACCACCAATCTCCGCCGATTTGTAAAGTTAACGATTTTGCCGGGATTGAGAATACCGTTTGGATCAAAGGCGGCTTTGAGGCGCTGCATCAGTTCCAGGCCGGCTTCACCCGTTTTCAGGTGCAGGAAGTCCTTCTTGGCCAAGCCAACCCCGTGTTCTCCGGTAATCGTGCCTCCTAATCGGATCGCCGCGTGAAAAATCTCCTCAAACGCTTTCTCCACGCGTTCGATTTCCTCCCGGTTCCGCTCATCAGTCATACAGGTCGGATGAAGGTTGCCGTCACCGGCATGACCAAACGTACAGATCTGTACCCCATATTTCTCGGCAACCCGTTCCACTTCTTCGACCATTTCCGCCAGACGGGACCGTGGTACGGTAGCGTCCTCCAAAATCGTGGTCGGCTTCAGTCGGGAGAGGGCCGATAACGCCGCACGCCGCGCAGCCAGCAGCTTCGCGCCTTCCTCGGGTGTGCTGGCCACCTCAACTCCGGCAGCGCCGTGTTCTTGGGCGATGGTCGCGATCTGCTCGATATCGCGGTTAACGACTTCGGCCGGCCCGTCTTGTTCAATCAGGAGCATCGACTTCATTTCCAAAGGGAGACCGAGCTTCGCGAAGTCGTCCACGACCTTCATCGTTCCTTGATCCATGAACTCTACGGTGGCCGGGATGATTTTCGAGGCGATGATGGCTTCGACCGTTTTAGCGGCATCCACCAAATTCCGGTAATAAGCGACCAGGGTTCGCTTCGTTTCCGGCAATGGGAGCAGCTTGAGCGTAACCTCCGTGATGACGGCAAGCGTTCCTTCGGAACCAACGAGCAGCCGCGTCATATCATATCCGGCGACGTCCTTGACGTTCTTCCCGCCGCAGCGCAGAATCTCGCCCGACGGCAGCACATATTCTAGGCCCATCACGTAATCCTTCGTTACGCCGTACTTGAGTCCGCGCATCCCGCCGGCCCCTTGGGCGATATTTCCGCCAATCGTGGAAATCCGCATACTCCCTGGGTCTGGCGGATAGAACAGGCCTAACGCTTCGACGGCATGATGCAAGTTGGCGGTGACAACTCCAGGACCAACGGTCGCTGTCAGATTTGCCGTATCGATTTCGTGGATTTGATTCATTCGGTTCATGTTAAGGACGATCCCGCTCTGAATCGGAATGGTGCTGCCAGCGAGGTTGGTACCGGACCCCCGAGTGATAATCGGAATCTGGTGGGTATTCGCTAGCTGCAAAATGCCGGAAACCTCTTGAGCCGAGGCAGGGAATACGACCGCGTCAGGCATAGCTTGGTACATCGGCGTAGCGTCATAGGAATAGGCGTATAGATCGGCCGGGCGGTCCAACACCCATTTGTCCCCGACGAGGGCTTGAAGCTGCGCTTTCACTTCGGGACTGATCAATTCACATTCCTCCCGTTTTCTGGTATAAACGAATTATTAGATTAATCAGGTCATCAGATGAATTTTAAATTTGAAATAAATCTACCATATCGCTGGTAAATTGTATAGACTGTAATTTAAGAATGATGATTGTTTTTAGGAAGGCCGCGGCCGGAAGAGGGAGAAGTCATGGATTTAGGCAAAAAAAATTACGAAATCATCACCGAGGAACTGGAGCGGATCATTGCAACCGGGAAGGTGAAGCCGGGAGAGAAGCTGGAGACAATCGAAAATATGGCCAAACGCTATCGCGTTGGCCGTTCCACTGTCCGCGAAGCGATCAGCCATTTGAAAGCCCGGGGCCTGCTGGAGACGCGGCAGGGAGGCGGAACCTACGTCCGGGCGCAGGCACTAGAATCAATGGCAGCCCAGCAAATCAAGAACCGCGAGGACCTGCAGCAACTGCTGGAGGTGCGCAGCATTCTGGAGGTTGGAAGCATTGAGCTGGCAGCCCTCCACCGGAGTGAAGCCGATGTGGCTGAACTTTCGGAGATCGTTGCTCTAATGGAGGAAGCGATCGGGAACGAGGAAATCAGCCAGGTGCATGACGTCAATTTTCACTTGGCCATCGCCAAGGCAACGCAAAATCCGTTGCTCCGTCAAATGATGGAAAGCATCTCCACCATGATGATGCGAACGATCCGCGACAGCCGGAGTCTGTGGCTGTTCAGCGAGCAGGAATCGGCCCACCGTCTGTTCCAGGAGCACCGCCAAATGCTGGAGGCAATCCGCAAGCAGAACCCGCAGGCAGCGGCAGACCTGATGCGGACCCATCTAACCAAAGTTGGACAAGCGCTGATGGGAGCTTCGGAGCAACCCAGTCCTTCGGAAATCAACTGAATGGATACGAACATCGAAAAGACCTGACTCCTTACGATCAGGTCTTTCTTTAGCATTCAAGACGTATAAGTATTACATGCTGCCCCGGTTGTCTGCTAGCTTCTTATGCTTCGCCCGCTTGCAGCGTGAGTTGGGCTGCCGCCGTTTCCACGCCGTTGACCAGCAGCACGATGCGGTGTTCGCCAGGGTAATGGCGGCGGGTGGACAAGTCAGCCCAGCTATGCCGCCGAGTGCCGCTGAGGCGTGAACCGCCGGGTACCGTTTTGTCCGACAATAAAAATAGCTTCCGCGACGTGCGGCCTCCGGCTTTGACGAAATCGATGCCGTATTCAATGCGCACCTTGGCCGGGGCGCCTGAGCGGATGGTCAGCTCGTAACGGAGCTCGCTGGCCTCACCGATCCGCAGTACGTTTGGTTCAATTACGAGCGAGGCAGCTGTTGTCAGAGGCTCACTGTCCTCGCCGGTGGCGTAGCCGAACAGCTCCAGAACCTCAGGGCTGCCGCGTCGGATCAGCGTCCGGCAGCCGTGTCGAATGATCCAATCGGTGTGCGGATGGGAGCCTTTCCAGCGCCGGGCGATCTCCAGCACTAGGTCTGGATGGTCCTTAGCGATGTCGTTCAGGTTGTTGGCCACACTTTTGCGAACATACAAGCTCGGATCGGCCTTCAGTTGCTCCAGGATCGGCAAAATTGGCGCGGGATCACGCTTGAACATCGGCAGTGCTTGTCCCCATGGCAGGCGCGGCCTGCAGCCTTCACTGGCCAAGCGGCGTACATGCTCGTTGTTATGCTGCGCCCAGGCCAACATTTGCCGCATCATCCGCTCGGGGTCCCGTTCAATAAATGAACGGACGGCAAACTCCGCGGACGATTTAGACGTGAAGCGCTCCAGCGCTTGCATCGCCTGCTCCCAGTCCGCTTCGGCCTGACCAAACACCTCTACGAAATCGGGAAAGAAGAGGTAGGGGAACCCCACGCAGGTATCATCAATGGCATATAAGATGTCCAGCGCTTCCCCAAAGCTGGCAGGCAACAAAGCGCCCAGCTTTAACGAGATCTGCCGCATCCGCGCCTTGAGCTCCAACTTGTCCCAAGTTTCGTCCATCACGTCAGTCACGAATCGTTCCGTATCAAAGGGAGCGTAAGCTTCCTTCACTTTGCTGCCGAAATCCCGCAGAAATTCCTCACTATAAATTGATTTTAATGTATCTGCCATGTCTATTCTCCGTTCTATCCAAACTGAGGTTGAAAGTTTCAGGGGTCTATTTTACGATAACGATTTAATTGAGCGCAAACCATGATGATACACGCTGTTAACGTATTTGATTATAATCTAACCATTTGGTAGTGAAAGGGGAAGCCCCAAATGAAAAAATCGGCAATCCGTGCTTGGATTCTGTATGATTGGGCCAATTCCGCGTATTCGACAACGGTGTTGGCTGCCGTGCTGCCCATCTTTTATGCCGGGGTGGCTGCGCAAGGGTTAAGTGAAACGACTGCAGCTTCCTATTTGGCCTATACGCATTCCATCGGCATGGCGTTGGTGGCGGTGATCTCTCCATTGCTGGGATCTATTGCGGATATATCTGGCCGCAAAACAACGTTTCTGACTTGGTTTGCGCTGCTTGGTATCGTAGGTACGTTGGGGTTCGCGCTCGTTGGCCCAGGGGACTGGCTGCTCGCTTCGGCTTTGCTTGTCGTGACGACCGTTGGATTCTCGGGGAGCCTCACCTTTTATGATGCGTTACTGCCGGACTTGGTACCATCGCCAAAACGCGATGATGTCTCAGCCAAAGGATATGCAGCCGGGTACATCGGCGGCGGGATCCTGCTGGCGGTCAACCTGCTGATGATCCAACAGCCGCACTGGTTTGGGATGAGGGATGAGCTTGCGGGCACCCAGCTTTCTTTCTTGACCGTGGGGCTTTGGTGGCTCGTCTTCTCACTGCCGTTAATGCGGAACGTCTCTAACCTTCCGAAGCAAGCAACCGGTCTTACGGCTGGAGGATACGTACGAGCTGCCTCCAAGCGGCTTCGCGGTACATTCAAGGACATTCGACGTTATCCGCAGCTGTTTCGGATGATCGCGGCCTTCTGGTTTTACAATGATGGGATTAATACGATCATTCTGATGGCCACGATCTACGGCACGATCTTGGGGATCGGTACCAGCGATTTGATTTTGGCTCTATTAATTACGCAGTTCGTTGGATTCCCTAGTACGATCCTGCTCGGCAAAGCGGCAACACGTCTCGGCTCCAAACGTGTGTTGATCGGCACGCTGTGGACCTATGTGGTGATTGTTCTCTTGGGCTTTGGCATGAGCAGCGCGCTGCATTTTTACATACTCGCTGTTATGGTGGGGCTTGTGCAAGGGGGAAGCCAATCGATTTCCCGCACGATTCTTAGCGAGCTGATGCCGCCGAACCGGACGGGCGAATTTTTTGGCTTCGTTAACATTACGAGCAAGTTTTCCTCGATCTTTGGGCCGTTTGCTTTTGGGCTCATTGGACAAATCACTGGCAATTCGCGCCTGGGGATCTTGTCGTTGCTGCTGTTTTTTGGCTTAGGGATCGCTGTCGTGATGAGATTGAACCTAAACCGAGGAAAGGCGGATGCCTTGCGGGATATAAACGATCCTTTTTCTTCTGAACCGAAGCCGCCCGTAACGGCATAGGAAAAAACAACTTCATCCGTTTCCGGCCTGTCCTGCTTCCTGCAAAAATGCTACGATAATTGAATACAGGACCCAGGAAGATTAGAGGAGTGGAAACCATGGCCGAAGTCAAAACCAATGCCATGCGTATGCTGGACAAATCGAAAACCCCATATCACATTTTTGCATACGATGCCGAGGACGGACAAATTCATGGAACCGCGGTGGCGGAGAAGATCGGCAAGCCCGTCGAACAAGTTTACAAAACATTGGTGGCTCATCAAGGCGCATCGTTATTTGTGTTTATTATTCCGGTTGCGGAGGAGCTGGACCTGAAGAAGGCGGCTAAGGCTGCGGGGGTCAAAAAGATCGAGATGCTGCCGCTTAAGGATTTGCAGCAATACACGGGCTATGTCCGCGGCGGCTGCTCTCCGATTGGTATGAAGAAGCTGTTCCCGACCTATATCGATCGTACGGCCGAACAACTGGAAACCTTCCTTGTCTCCGCAGGACGAGTCGGCCTGCAAATGGAGCTGTCGCCTCACCTGTTGGCGGAACAGGTGAAGGGGAAGTTCGCGACACTGATTCGTAAGGAAGAGAATTAGCTCGTTTGCTCCTTTTTCCCATTCGTACGATATTCGATTGGAGATATCCCTAATCGCTTCTTAAACGCTTTTGAGAAGGAAGAAATGTCTTGGTAACCTACAGCTCTAGCGATTTCGGCAATAGTGTAATTGGTATGCAGCAAGAGCAGCTGAGCCTCCTGCATTCTGAGTTGGAGCAGGTAATTAACGGGAGAAGTGCCATAGGTCTTGCGAAACATTTTGGAAAAATGCGTTCGCTCGATGCCAACCGAAGTGGCGATCTCCTCAATGGTAATTAGTTCCGAAAAATTGTGCTCGATGAGCTGCTTGCCTTTATCAAGCCAATCCAGAGTTAGATCTTGCTGCAGAACCAGCGGGGTTGGTAGTTCCAACGATTGAAAGATGGCATACATCCCGTGCAGGCGCGCGAGCGCCTGCTGGTGTTGATGAATTAAGTTGAGAAAAGCCGAAATGGTTCGATCCACCACGCGATTGGGCATATGCGGATGCTCCGGTGTCAGCCCTAGCCGCGCCAATGTCGCCAGCGCTTGTTTACCGTCAAAGGCCAAGATCAGCTTCTTGATGGGTTGCTGAGGATCGCAATAATATTCATGTATCACTTGAGGAAACAGGCAGAAGATATCATTAGGCTGAAGGTGATACTGCTTCTTCTGTTGGATAAAAGTGCCCGTTCCTTCCAATACGCACAACAAATAATAATTATGGGTAACACGTGGTCCGATGTGATAGTGAGGCTTGGCGATGTTCGCCCCGATGCGAAGTGGCCAAATTCCATGCTGCTTCTCGAAATCGGTGGGCTGAAGCGGATAAATCGCCAGCCACTCATGCTCATGTTCGTTCCAATGTTCAAGTTGAATCCCCTTTACCAATTCCACTGCACTCACTCCCCTTAAGCCTGGTACTCCCCCACAAAGAGACAAATCAATCTGCAACAAAAGGACATAGACACTTGTGACAACTTTGTGTACTCTAACTTATATCATATTAAACCTAGTAAAAACATAGGAAAATAATTATTTATTTTTCACATGGAGGCGAAGTCATGTCAGAACAGCAGCATGTGGAATTCGGATGGTTCCTGCCTACCACCGGAGATGGCGAATATGTAGGGATTCCTCCGCAACGGCCGGCTTCTCCGGAGTATCTGACAGAGATTGCCAAGGCAGCGGAACATGCAGGCTATGAGTTTGTCCTGATCCCAACTGGAGGCGATTGCTGGGATGGTTTTGTCGTTGGGAGCTGGATCGCTGCTCATACTTCGAAGCTTAAGAGTTTAGTTGCCTTGCGTCCAGGCCTAATCACACCCGTTCTTGCAGCCCGCAATGCAGCCACATTGGACCAAATGACCGGCGGTAGAACGATGTTCAACGTTGTGACCGGTCATTATCCACAGGACTTGAAGGCTTGCGGCGATCCGTTGTATGACCAGCATGATGCACGGTACGAACGGACACTGGAATTTGTGAAGGTAGTCAAGGGGGTATGGGAAGCAGGGGATGCGAAGGATGGAGGGTTTAACTTTGAGGGCAAGCATTATTTTATTGAAGGCGGCTCCTGTCAGCCCCCTGTCTTGCAGCAGCCTCATCCTCCCATCTATTTTGGAGGAAGCTCGGTTGCCGGCAAGAAGACGGCAGCTTTGACCGCGGATGTCTATTTAATGTGGGCTGAGCCCCTTCAATGGATTCGATCGCAAATCGAAGAAATGAAAGACTATCTGCAAGAACTTGAGAGAGAGCAGGGGATCAAACGCACATTAAGGTATGGCATGCGTGCTCAAGTAGTTGTCCGAGAAACAGAGGAAGAAGCCTGGGCTGCGGCCTGGAAGCTATTAAGCAAAGCCGATCCAGAGCTCATTCAGTCCAGAGAAAAGCTGCATGCGAAAACCGATGCCGTAGGTCAAAACCGGCAAATGGATCTGTATCATCAATCGATTCAGGACGATTATGTGATTGCGCCAAATATGTGGGCGGGATTGTCAGCGATCCGCGGAGGCGGTGCCGTCGCTTTTGTTGGTACAGCGAAGCAGATTGCAGACCGAATATTTGAGTTCGTGGATCTTGGTGTGACTTCGTTTATTTTGTCCGGTTATCCTCATTTGGAGGAAGCGGAGATTTCAGGGCGCTTACTGATGCCGGTATTAAAGCAAAAAATGGCTGAGCGCGGCTTGGTTAAGCAGGATTAGGAGGATCGGATATGAGAAAATGGAGCGGATACATCATCATTCTTACGCTGGTGCTGCTCGTATCGGCATGCGGCAGCGACAGTAGCCAGAGCAGTCAAAACACGACTCAGTCAAGTCATGCCAACAGCGGCGGAGATCAACAAGAGAAGGTGAAACTGAGCTTTATTCATTGGCGCGGCGAAGATGTGGAAGTGCTGGACCGCATCATAGACAAGTTTGAACAAGAAAATCCGAACATCCAGGTTGAGACTCAGGTGTTCCCGTCGGATCAATATCAATCGACCGCTCAAGCTAAAATCGCCGACGGCTCCGTCGGGGATGTATTCACCGTATTTCCAGGAGCGCAGTTTCAAGCGATCGCCAAGGCAGGGATCTTTACGGATCTGTCTACTGAAAGCTGGCTGGACCATTTCGAGCCGAACTTAATCGCTGCTGGACAATTGGATGGGAAACAATATGCGTTACCGTATCAGTTGGTCTATAATATTCCGGTTTACAATATTTCGCTGTTTGAGAAGTATCACGTGGATATTCCCCGGGATTGGAACAGCTTCTTGGAAGCTATGGAGGTGTTTAAGCAGGCTGGCCTAACGCCGATTGCTTTTCCAGGAGCGGACATTGGGCCTGGGCAACTCATGAACTCCATGGTGATGAATAATGCGCCGGATGAGGAGATTTTTGTGAAGTTGGAGGCCGGGGAAGCGAAGCTCACTGATGGATGGTGGGTGACCACTTTGTCGCAATTTAAGGAGCTGAATGATCGAGGGTATTTTCAGAAGGACGCCGTCGGCGCGAAACAGGATTCTTCCATCGCTTTGTTCGTGCAGGAGCAGGCCGCGATTCTGGCAACCGGCTCTTACCATCTTGCCTCGAATAAAGCGAGCAACCCTAATCTAAAGCAAGGTCTGTTAGCCCCGATTACCGTATCTGCGGATCAGGCGGTTTATGAAGGGATTCATACCACCACATTTATGCTGGCGGTCAATAGTAAATCGAAGCACCCTGAAGAAGCGAAGCTGTTTATTGAATTTTTGAGTCGTCCAGATATCGCCGGGGAATATGCGAATGGTACAGGTCAGAACGTCACCGTCAAAGATGTGGAGTACACTTCAGAAGAACTCCAAATCGTGAGCGAATGGACGAAGAAGCGGACCCGCTTCCAGCCGCGGTTTACGATCTCCAACGCCGAAGTTCAAAAGGCAGTTACCAATTCCATCCAGGCGGTACTAAGCGGGGAATCAGCGGAAAAAGCCGCGGCGGATGCGCAAGCGATCGTGGAACAGCAGATCGGGGAGTAGCATGAGAAAACATCTGCGATTGCTTCCGTTTGTTTTACCTGGGTTGTCTTTATATGCGGTGTTGTTTTTATACCCGACGATCTCCGCACTCTACTATTCTTTAACGAATTGGGATGGCTTATCACCGTCCTATCAGTTTGTCGGCTTGCAAAACTACCAGAAGGTCAGCGAAGATATCATCTTTCGCAAAGCTATGGGCAATAATGTGAAGTTTATGTTGACCGTGGTTCTTGTGCAGACCGTTGTCTCCTTGCTCTTAGCGTTGCAGATTTACAAAACAACTAAGTGGAATGTTTTCTTGCGCGCGTTATTTTTCTTGCCGACGATATTGTCATCGGTATCCGTAGGGTTTATTTGGACATTTATTTATGATTCCAATTTGGGTGCTGTCAATTTAATGTTACAAAATATCGGGTTAGGAGGCGTGGCTCAAAACTGGCTTGGCGATCCGAAGATCGCGATCTTTTCGATCGCTGCGGTACAAGCGTGGGCTCATATTGGGCAGATGGCGGTATTATTTATCGCCGGGCTTTTATCGATCCCTAAGGAATTGAAGGAAGCTGCCATTTTGGATGGAGCGTCTCAGATTCGATTGTTTTTTCGCATCATTTGGCCGTTGCTTGCCCCGGCGGCAGCTTTGGTGGTGTCCTATACGACAATCCAATCCTTTAAGGCGTTTGATCTCGTGTTTACGATGACCGGTGGAGGGCCTAACTACTCCACGGAGATTTTATCTACGTATATTTATAGCTCTGCCTTTCTTAACTACACGTTTGGTAAAGCGGCTACGGCTTCGGTCTACTTTATGATCCTGATCGCAGTGATTACTTTTGTCCAATTTAAGCTGCTGCGCACAGATCGCGTTAGTTATTAAGGGGGGATAGAATGCTCCGTATCGTTGGAAAAGTGATGCTTGTTGGTTTTGCTGGAGTCATTCTGGCTCCTCTATTGATCGTGGTGATCACGACCTTAAAAACGAATCCCGAGTTTTATGCCAACCCGCTTTCGTGGCCGGACCAATTCTCCTTGGATAATGTGCGCAGCTTGTTTGCCAAGCAAATGATGTGGCGTTATTTTTGGAATAGCACGTTGATTACTTTCGTTACGGTAGCGGCAGAATTGCTGCTGGCAAGCAGTATGGCGTATGCGATCATGAGGTATGGAAAGAGCAAAGTCGGGAAGCTATTATTTGCGCTGTTCGCCATCGGTTTGATGATTCCGTCGCAGGTGAATATGATCCCGATCTATGCGTTGCTTCGGGAGTGGTCGCTGACGAATAGCCACTTCGGGCTGATTATGGTCAGCTTGACGATCTTGCTGCCGCTAAGCGTCTTTATCCTGTCGGGTTTTGTGAATACATTGCCCAAAGAATTAATGGAAGCGGGGGAGATTGACGGTGCAAGTGAACTCAGGCTGTTCACGCAAATCGTTGTGCCGTTATGTGCTCCTTACTTAGCAACCACTGCAGCCTTTTTATTTGTGATCGTTTGGAATGATCTGTTATTCCCGATGCTGCTGCTTGTGGAAAAAGATAAGCTGACCTTGCCGTTAGCTCTGCTTCAATTTAAAGGCGAGTATGTCACCCATTATCCGTTGTTAATGACTGGCGTTGTTGTTGCGGCGCTTCCGATGATCGTGATTTTTGTGTTCTTGCAGCGATACTTTATTGCTGGTGCATTGGCAGGATCGTTGAAAGGATAATAAGTTAGCGTGCAGATGGCATCTTGACCCGCGTCTAATCGAAAAACAAGCCCATTCCAATGGTGGAATGGGCTTGTTCATGTCACTAGTTTTGCTTCTCCTCGCTCAGACTTTTGGCGTAATCGATAAACCGCCTAGCCGCCGGTAAGACATACCGGTCTTTTCGCCATTTCAGGCCGAGCTCCCATTGCCAGCCTTCTTCTTGAATCGGAATCCATGCAAGCCCATCGAGTTCCAAGCCCATGGTCTTCGTGCAATACCGGTTCTTTTTTTACACTAAATAAGGTGCAATACATAAGCGGAACATTTCTGTTGGCGGCCGTTTCTGCTTCCGTTGATCTTGGGTCAGCACAACCACCGTCTCCAAGCTGGGAATGACATATATGAACTGCCCACCGTATCCACGAGCATAGAAAAAATCAAATTTCGGATGCCCGTCCTCTCCATAAACGTCCACCCACCAATGCCAAGCATAACAGCCGCGCCAAGGGGATTCGACATCGATCGCAGGCTTTACGGATTCCGCTACTCGTTCTGCCTGGATCACCTGCCGGCCTTCCCATCTGCCGCCCTGCAAGTAAAGTAAACCGAATTTCAACATGTCCGTCGGACGGAGCCACATGCCAAATCCACCGGTATGAATGCCCTGCGGGTCTTGCTGCCAACGATACGTCTCAATGCCCAGCGGGCCAAACAGATGCTCCTCGGCAAATTGCGCCACCGGGATGCCGGTGACTTGGACAAGGATCGCCGATAACAGCTGAGACGCTCCGGAGTTGTATTCCATCCGGTCCCCGGGGCGGTCAGCCATCGGCTGCTCCAGCGCAAACTGAACCCAATTGGGCGACCGGGTCATGCGTGGGAACGAGTTATGTCCGCCAAACTCCGTCCAATTCCACCCAGCCGTCATCGTGAGCAGATGACGCAATGTAATCTCACGTTTTCGCTTATCCGGATCTTCCTCCAACTGCGGAAAGAAGCGGAGAATCGGTGTGTCGGGAGATGGCAGGAGACCCTGATCCCAGGCAATGCAGAGCAGGGCGGAGAGAAAGCTTTTCGTGCAAGAATTAATTTTGGCGAGCTCGTCCGCAATTTGATCGTTGCGATAATGTTCAAGCACCATCTGGCCTTGCGTGTGAATTATGCAGCTTCTTAAATCAAGCGGCGCGATGGCTGCCGAAATGGAAGATACGTTCATAACGATGTCCTTTCTAATGTCGTGGTGCCCAGAGGATAATGGAGACGCCGATCAGGCAAACTGCGGCGCCAAGCCAATCGTAGAGGTCGGGGGTTTTCTTGTCCACCCACCAGCCCCATAACACTGCGAGCACAATAAATACGCCGCCATAGGCTGCATACACACGGCCAAAGTTCGGAAATTTCTGCAGTGTCGGAATCAGGCCGTATACGATCAAAATTAGGCTGCCGACGATTCCGTACCATAGCGGTTTGGATTCGCGCAACCACAGCCAAACTAAATAACCGCCGCCGATTTCAGCGAGTCCGGCGACAATGAACAAGAGGATGGCGAGGAGCATGATGCAGCTTAAGTCCTTTCGCGTTATTTTTACCAAAGATTGTACCATGAATCCGCGAAGATGAAACCTTGATGAAGATACTGGCTTCTTTATATGGATGCGCTATAATCAATGTAAACAAATCTTCAAAATTAAACTATCAAATCAACAATTAAAGGAGTGGATCCGGATGGAACGTGTCCAATCGGAATCGCAATTCGAGCAATTAATTCAAAGAGACCAATATACGGTGATCAAATTTGACACGACCTGGTGCCCGGATTGCAAAAACCTCGATCGGTTTATCGGCGATATCATTCAGGAGCATCCGGACAAAGAGTTCTACGCGATGGATGCCGAAGAATTCCAGCCGCTGGCTGAGGCTAACGAGGTACGGGGAATTCCAAGCTTGCTCGTGTATAAAAATGGGGAGAAGATCGCCCATCTGCACAGCAAATTTGCCAAGACGCCGGGACAAGTCCGCGAATACCTGGAGAACTTGGCTTAATGCGGTAAGCGGCAGAAGCGATGTTCATCGCCCAACCGAAATAAGGGGATGAGGGACATGAAATTTACGCACATGACGTTATGGTCTGGGCAGCTTCAGGAGACGGAAGTCTTCTATACCGAAACGCTGGGGTTCGCCTTGATTGAGCATGGTCTGGAGCATTTCACGATTCAGGCGGGCGCGACGCTGGTTACGTTCCGATCCGCTGAGGTGAAAGAATCTCCATATTATCATTTTGCACTGAATATACCGGAAAATAAGTTCGCGGAAGCGAAGCAGTGGTTGGCTGCGCGGGTCCCGCTGATCGAAGAACAGGGGAAGGACGAGGTGTTTTTCACTGCTTGGAATGCCCATGCGGTGTACTTTAAAGATCCGTCCGGCAATATCTTGGAATTAATCGCCCGGCACAATTTGCCCAGTGAGCTTAGCCATGACTTCTCGATTGAAGATATTATGGGCGTCAGTGAAATCGGCATCGTGACCTCCGAGGTTCTCCCGCTCGTTCATCGGCTGAATGCGGCGGGGCTTACGAACTTTCAGGAGGCCGATCCCGCGTTTACTCCGATTGGCGACGAACACGGGCTGTTGATCGTGGTGAGGGAGCAGCGGGAGTGGTTTTTCTCCAATGGTATCCCGGCACGTTTCTACCCCGTTGAACTTACTGTGGCTGGCGTCGGACGATTAAGTTTCCAAACGCAGGATGAGTTCTCGTTAACCGCACTCGGACGAATGGAAGCCGAGGTTTAACGTACGTGTTCATGGCTGATGCTCTGGAGTTTATGGTATATTGCTTATAGGATAAGCGGTTTAGACCATGAACTTCTCGCAGATATAGGAGACGTTAGACATGAACAGAAAAGAAAATAAAGCGGACGAGCGAACCTATACCAAAGGTCTTCCACACGGGGTAGCCTTAACATGGGGATTAATTCCGGAACCCAAACGCGGGCCGAAACGGGAGCTCAGCATTCCGGAGATTGTTAATACAGCGGTGGCGCTTGCGGATAAAGACGGACTCGCTGCTGTATCCATGAGTCGGGTTGCCGGGGCATTAGGATATACAGCCATGTCGTTGTATCGGTATATCCCAAGTAAAGACGATTTGCTGCTATTGATGCAGGAGGCGGTTTGTGACATTTCCCTTCCGGAGTCTCCGGATCCGGACGACTGGCGTGGGATGATGCGTACTTTCGTTTGGAGTACGGTACAGGTCTATAAGGACCATCCTTGGTTTGCCGACCTTCCGATTTACGGTGCTCCAATTACCCCTAACAGCTTGCGGATTGTGGATTGGGCTTTGCAAGGAATGCAGAAGTTTCCGATCAGCGGTTACGCGAAAATGTCGATCATCTTGCTGCTAAGCAGCTATGCGCGGGCATGCGGAATTCTGCAACGGGACATGGACCGTGCCTTAAGTTCGGGCACCAGTCTGGACGAGTTCAGCGGGTTCAGCTACAGTGCGGCATTGAAGGAACTCGTGACCCCGGAGCGTTTTCCATATCTGCATCCGCTTGTGATATCGGGGGAATACACCAGTGAAAATGAAGCCGAGAGCGACATCGGCAACGACATCGAATTTGGGCTGGAACGGATTCTAGATGGAGTGGAGCATTATTTGAACTTTGCTCCAAAGGGAAAGGTGTAACACGCAAAAACAGGGAAATCGAAGCGATTCGATTTCCCTGTTTTTTGATGAATTAGTTGTTAGCGTTGTCCTGATCGGCGATGAAACACGACTCGGCACCAGATGAAAGCACCAGCGATGAGGATCAGGCACCATGTAACTGCCCACAGCGCATGGTTTTCGATTGGCCCGCCGGTCAGCAATGCGCGGATCGTTTCGTTGGCCGGCGTGATGGGTTGATGGGCTGCGAAGCCTTGAAGCCACTTCGGCATGGATTGAGTTGGGACGAAGGCGCTGGACAAGTAAGGCAGGAACAGCAAAATGAATCCATACCCGCTGGCAGCAGAAGCGCTGCCGGCAACCAGCCCAATCGCAGCAAACAACCAGGTGATCGCCAGAATAAATAAAATAATCACGCCGGCCGCTCCGAGCCACGCCCCAAAGCTAGCAGATGGGCGGAAGCCGACCAGTAAAGCTACACCGATGACGATTGCCGTGGCGACGAGGTTCCGAATGAGGCTGGCGGCGACATGGCCGGTAATTACGCCCAGGCTTTGAATCGGCATCGTCCGGAAGCGTTCGATCACCCCGTTGGTAACGTCCTCTGCAACTTTCACTGCGGTCCCTGAGGCACCAAACCCGGCGCAAAGGAGGATAATTCCGGGGACCACATAATCGACATAATTGCCGGTAGGGTCCAGGGCCCCGCCAAAAACATAGGTGAACAGCAGCATCAGCATTACTGGCAGCAGGATCGCCATGACCATGGTGTCCACATCTCTTAGACTGTGGCGAATACCGCGGCCGACAAATACCGCATTGGTGGTCCATACCGAGGGCTGTCGTGCGGAAAGTTGGGCTTTGATCATGCCGATACCTCCTTCTCACCGGAAGTCAGGGCAATATACACATCATCCATCGTTGGGCGTTGAATCGTAACTCTCGCATTCGACGGCACCTGTGCGTGCAATGTGCTTAATATTCTAAGCAGATCCTCAACAGTCCCATCGGTCGGCACCCGGGAGACCAGTTGGTCTTCGGCATCTCTAATTTCAACCCGATCACTGTGAACTTGCCCCTTCAGCTCTTCCGCGGTGCCGGTCGCCACAATGTGTCCGTCCTTGAGAACGGCCACCGTATCAGCTAACTGATCGGCTTCTTCTAAATATTGCGTTGTCAAAAATATGGTATGGCCTTGCTGGGCCAATTCCGTGATACCATCCCATAACACGCGGCGGCTTTGCGTATCCAGTCCTGTCGTAGGTTCGTCGAGGAACAGGACCGGGCGGCTTACGATGAGGCTGATGGCCAGATCCAGGCGGCGACGCATACCGCCGGAGTAGGCTTTTACCCGTTTACGGGCCGCAGCCGTCAAGTCGAACTGTTCCAAGAGCTCCATCGCCCGCAAACGGGCTGCTCTCGCGGAAAGCCCGGAGAGACGGCCCATCATCACCAAATTTTCCTCTCCGGTCAGCACCTCATCGACGGCAGTGAATTGTCCGGTGAGACTGATCGAGCGCTTGACCTCGTTTTTCTCGGCGACCACATCGTATCCAGCGACCCGTACGGTTCCTGCATCCGGCGCAGTCAGTGTGGAGAGGATGCGAATGAGCGTTGTTTTACCTGCGCCATTGGGGCCAAGCAGCGCAAATACCGTGCCTGCAGGGACAACCAAATCTACGCCATTGAGTATCGTCTGATTGCCAAAGCTTTTGTACAAACGGTCCACTTCGATCGCATTCATCAAGTTGGCTCCTTTCCTATCTTAATTATTGTATATTATATAAACAGTATATGATGTATACAATAATTAAGTCAATCCAAATGTGAATAGGACAATTGTTATGTGATTCTGAGACTTACGGAATACGATCCCGATTTTATTTGGTACTATATTCCTGTTTTTTAGAATTCAGGATGTATGCTCTACAAATTGGTGAATCATCGGACGATAATCCAATGTGGAGTGGAACTTTTTTCCACGATAGGACCATTTCCGAGAACATTTTTGCAGAGTGAGGGGACGTGCCGATGGTGAGGTAGTAAACGTGAAGAAATGGGGTAGGAGTCGGTGGTAGAGCGCTTTATAGTTAATCAAAACAAAGGAGAGAAATCATGAAAAGAGCGTTCGTGATCAAGCGCCATGCCCGGACTGTCTGGGCGAATTTATTGACCGCGATCATTTTATTGATCAGCAGTGTGCAAGTCTTGCCGGCACCGGCAGCTCATGCCGCTGAGGGCGATTATTTATTATCACTATATAGACCGGTCTACAGTTCCTCTTCGCTGGGCGGTAACACGCCGGACATGGCGGTTGACGGGAATGAGAACACCCGGTGGGAAAGTGTGTGGAAGAAGGATCCGCAATGGATCTACGTCGATTTGGGCGCCAGTGCGACCATTTCGAAAATTTCCGTCAAATGGGAGAACGCTTATGCCAGCGCTTTTCAGTTTGAGGTATCTGATGATGAAGTTCATTGGGAGCCCGTGTATTCCACTACGGAAGGCAAAGGCGGATGGACCGAGGTGGACGTTGCTGCCCAAGGCCGCTATGTCCGCGTGTACAGCACCAAGCGGGCTCAAGAAGCTTACGGGGTGTCCATCTATGAATTTAACGTTTATGGCACCGGCGGCGTAAGTCTTCCTCCGAAGCCAGCTGCCGTCAACCTGGCGCTGGGCAAGCCGGTAACGGCGTCTTCGCTGGAGATTAATGAGCCAAGCAAATCGGCTGAGGATAAAGCCAAAATGGAAGAGAAGAACTATTTGGCGAGCAACGTCACCGACGGCAGCAACGATACTCGCTGGTCTTCCATTTATCAGGATAACGAATGGATTTACGTAGACCTTGGTGAAGTCAGCGAAATCGGCAGCGTATCCTTCAATTGGGAAGCGGCTTACGGACGTGCCTACGATATCCAAGTGTCCGATGATGCGCAGAACTGGACCACCGTTTACCGTGAACTCAACGGATCGGGAGGACGGGAGAACATTCCGGTGTACGCGAAAGCACGTTACGTGAAAATGGCGGGTCTAGGCCGCGGCACAACGAACGGGTATTCGCTGTACGAGTTTGGCGTTTATGCCTACCGGGAAGGGGATCCGAAATCCACTTATGACATTCCGGAAGTACCAACCACTTCCGCCGTTCAGCTTGGTGCGGGCAGTTATGAAATCAACGATGTAACGATGCTGGAGCCTAAAAATCCGAAGTATCGCACATCCAATATTCAAAGCCCCATCCCGTCCAATGACTGGTGGCAAAACATCCTGATTTCAAATCTGGGCGACGGGAACAGCTTGATCACACTTCCCCTGAAAAATTGGTATACCAAGCAGGGGCTGAACATTTTGAATCCGGGAGCCGGTTATGTGTCGGGCGGCGGAGGTTCGATTGATGCCGACGGCGAATCGGATCTGATTCTGTCGACGAATACGATCAACCCTGCTAACGTTGTCACGAAGATTTCCGGTTATGGCGATTATTCAGCCACGGTTGTCATGAGCGACGATGATACAGCGAAAATGAGCACGACGTTCGTCAAAGGCTCGCCGTTCCTTTATCACACATTTGAAAACCCGGATGCGGCGATTCTCCAGTCACAGTTCATTACCCGGCTGTATGACGATAACAACCAGCCGATTCTGCTGAATGACGGCGACACGCTGACCACGGACCACATCGGCATCGAAGTGACGAATCAGGACAAAGCGCCGCAGCCGCAGACGTTCGTTCGCCATTACGGGGTGTTTGCTCCAGAAGGCACGGTATTTATGAAGCTCGGGAATACGATTAAGATCAAATTCGGCCAAGGCGGAAATTACTTGTCTGTGGCTACACTGCCGTCGGCAAGCGATCTTAGCAAATATTATCAGCACGCTTATGCCTTCGTCACGGATACGAGAGTGGACTACCGTTACGATCAAGCGACTTCGCTCGTGACAACGGATTTTGAATCGATCACAGAGCTGAAGCGGCCTGGCTTCTCTTCGGAGACGCTCATGGCATTGCTTCCGCATCAATGGAAGATTTCGAGCACACCATTAACGGATTTAAGCTACCCTTCGATCCGTGGTTTGTTGAAGATTCGGGAAGGGAACTCGTTTACGACACAAGACCGTTTCTATGGAATCATTCCTCAGTTCGTAGAACCTAACGATCCAACTTACTCCCGCGCACAGTTGATCGCATACTTGGATCAATTAGATGCGGATGTGTCGGGGGACATCATGAGCGATGACCCTTATTGGCAAGGCAAGAAGCTTCATCCTTTGGCGCTAGGTGTCTTGATTAGTGATCAAATTGGCGATACGGAACGGAGAGATTTCTATCTCTCGAAGCTGAAGGAAATTTTGACAGACTGGTATACCTATTCGCCGGAAGAACGATTGCACTCCTACTATTTCCATTACTCGGATGAGTGGGGCGCGATCTTCCCGTATGGCAGCGGCTTTGGCGTGAATACCGGCTTAACGGATCATCATTTCACGTACGGCTATTACATCTTTGCTTCCGCAGTTCTTGCGACGTATGACCAGCAGTTCCTTCAAGATTATCGCGATATGATCGAATTGCTGATTCGTGACTATGCGAACCCGTCAAGAACAGACAGCCAGTTCCCATGGCTCCGCAACTTTGACCCGTACGAAGGCCATTCCTGGGCAGGCGGCTATGCGGACAACCGCAGCGGCAATAACCAGGAAGCGGCCGGCGAAGCTCTGTTCAGCTGGGTCGGCGAATATATGTGGGGGCTTGTGACGGGCAATGACGAATACCGGGATACCGGGATTTGGGGCTTCACCACTGAGGAAAAAGCTGCTGAACAATATTGGTTCAACTACGATCATGACAACTGGGTGGAAGGCTTCAATCATGCAGCCGTAGGCCAAGTTTACGGCA
The DNA here is from genome assembly GCF_000518465.1 of Paenibacillus sp. J14. Lineage (NCBI taxonomy): Bacteria > Bacillati > Bacillota > Bacilli > Caryophanales > Paenibacillaceae > Paenibacillus > Paenibacillus sp. J14. Next base: position 96,778 of record NZ_JADQ01000006.1, read on the forward strand.
GCGCCTATTCGTTTGGTACGTATTTCTCCGGAGATCCGGAGCAGATTTACGGCATTCACTGGCTTCCGCCGGCAGAATGGATGACTTACTATGGTCGGGACCCGCAAAAAACGAACGAGCTGTACGCCGGTTTGATTAAGGATCTCGGCGGTCAGCAAGAACGTTCCTGGCAGCACATTATTTGGCCGTTCCAATCGATCGGTGATCCGGAAGGGGCGCTGGCGAAATGGGATACCAGCCAAATGCAGCAAAACGAAGTGTTTAATGCCTACTGGTTTATTCATAGCATGGTATCGACAGGTACCCGAACTATGGATATTTGGGCAGATGATCCAGCTGTGACCGTCTATGAAAAAGATGGTGTCTACACGGCGCAAATCTGGAACCCGTCGGACAGCGCCAAATCGGTGCATTTTTATAATGCCAATGGGCCGCTTGGATCGGCAACGGTTTATGCTAAAGCCCAAGTGAAAGTGAATCCGCTTGAAGAGACGGTGCTGGACGGCCCGGATCCGTCGCAAGGCGTAAAATACGTCGATCGAAACGGATGGACGATCACGGCTTCTTCCAGCTCTGAGGATGTTGGGCGCCTTGTGGACGGCGATTTGTCTACCCGTTGGTCTTCGGGACAACTGCAAGCTCCTGGCGACTGGCTGCAAATCGACCTGGGCACGGAGCAAGCGTTTGATACGTTGTTTATGAACTCCGGCACCAACTGGGGCGACTATGCGCATGGTTATGAAGTTTACGTATCGGCGGATGGCGAGAACTGGAATGAACCGGTAGCAACAGGTACTGGGGTATCGCCAAGCTTGGTTGTATCCTTCGATAAGCAACTGGCTCGTTATATCAAGATTGTGCTGACAGAGCCTGCTGACAGTTGGTGGTCGATTACGGAGCTGAAGCTGGCTGAATTCAGCAATATGGAACCTGTAACGCCGCCAGTGACAGAACCGCAGCCAGATCCGGAACCACAACCGGAGCCCGAACCACAACCGGAGCCCGAACCACAGCCAGAACCGCAACCGGATGAACCTGAACCGCAGCCAGATCCGGAGCCGCAGCATCCATTGCCATCGGACGGTTCTCTAGCAGACCATTCTGGATGGGTTGTGACTGCCTCCTCCTCGCAAGGCCGGGATGTACCGGCTAACATGCTGGATGGCAATCGCGACACGCTTTGGACGAATGGACGCGATCAGGCGAAGGGACAATGGGTGAAAGTGGATTTAGGCGCAGTATATCAATTTGATTCTCTCGTGCTTGATCCTGGTCATGCCAGTGATGATTATCCGCGTTCCTATCTTCTCTATGTCTCCTACGACGGGGAGAACTGGGGCAAGCCGGTGATCGGCGGTCAAGGGCAATCGGGCCGCATGTCGATTACATTCCCGACACAAACGGCTCGTTATCTCAAGCTGGTTCAAACCGGCGAAGCTAACCGTTGGTGGTCGATTGCCGAGCTTAACGTCTATGATTACGGTATCGGCAAGCAACAGGAACTGATTCCTGACGGTTGGTCCGTTACAGCTTCTTCCGGTGAAGAAGCAGAAGCGATGCTGGACGGCAACGAAGCAACTCGCTGGACGAGCGGCCGCGAGCAAAGCGGCGGCGAATGGTTCGAACTGGATTTGGGTACGGCCCTGCCCGTGGACCAAATCGTCATGGACAGTGCGCATAGCCACGAGGATTATGCGCGCGGATATGAGGTATACGTCTCGCTGGACGGTCAATCCTGGGGCGAACCTGTCGCTGCGGGGCAAGGAGATGGCCCCGTCGTAACGGCAGCCTTCCCGCTGCAGACGGCCCGTTACCTTAAAGTCGTACAAACGGGGACCGATTCGCATTGGTGGTCTATTCATGATGTGAAGGTATTTACCGCTGATTCGACGCCATGGATTGCAGAACCGTTAGCGGGAGAGGACGATTTCCTTAATGTGCTGGACCGTTCTGGATGGATGGTTACCGCTTCTACCACAGCGGATATCTCGGAGATGTTGGATGACAATTTGCGCAGCCGCTGGACGTCCGGTGAGGCGCAAACACCAGGCCAATGGATTCAGATTGATCTGGGCGGCCTGCGGACGATCAGCAAACTGAGCATGGACTCGGGCGAGAGCGGCAACGACTATGCTCGCAGCTATCAAGTCCTTGCCTCGGAGAACGGGGTGGACTGGACGTTGGTTGCTGAGGATGTCGGAACGAGCAAACAGATCGTAACGACCTTCCCTCGGCAAACGGCGCGTTATGTGAAAATCATCCAAACCTCCACGACGCCATCGTGGTGGTGGTCGATCGCCGAGTTAAATCTCTATCGGTAAAAGTTGAATAGAAGTAAGTAAGAATGACGCAGCTCCCGGACGGATACTTCCGTTACCGGGAGCTGTTTTTTTGAGTTTATAATTCGAGAACGATAAATCTAAAATAATAATTTACCGAACGTTCTCATTATGATAAACTCAGGATGAAAGGAGGAAGCGTCCAATTGCAGCCTTTCGTCAATGAACACAGGCCGGGATCAGGAGAAATTGAATAAAGCTGTTGCAGCGTTGGGTAGTGCCAACACGATTGGCGTAGTGTCAGACGCATCAGATCCAGAGGGTGCTGAGAAAGCCGTCGCGGCAGCGGTTGACGGCTTTGGCCGGTTAGACATCGTGTTCGCGAACGCCGGTATCAGCGGCAACACGCCGCTTGGCAGTGCAGATCCATCCTTGTTCAAGAAGATCCTTGATGTGAACATCGCCGGAGTGTTCTTTACAGTTCAAGCAGCTTCCGCATATTTGAAAGAAGGCGGATCGGTGATTTTAAACGGCTCCGTGTTGGCAAAGGCAGGCCATCCAGGATATGCAGCTTATGCAGCAAGTAAAGGAGCGGTTACCAGCATGGCACGGGTATTGGTGGCAGAGTTCGCGCCGCGGGGAATCCGCGTGAACACCGTTGTTCCTGGCGCAACGAAGACACCGATTTGGGGGGATACATCGGTTCCGGAATTTAGCCCGCTCGAAGAATATTTGAAGCAAAGTATCCCGCTCAACCGGATGGGGAAACCGGAAGAATTGGCGAATGCGGTGTTATTCCTAGCTTCGGATGATTCATCTTACGTCACTAGTGCAGAATTCAGCGTGGACGGGGGCGCAGGCTCTTCGCCAATGGGGACGCCAGCACATCAGCTCGACTGAACGAAGTATGAAAAACATCTCCCGTGAGGGAGTTCATATAGATACAAGCCGGCCAGGGAGTTGGTCGGCTTCCATTACGAAAATTTAGAGGAGGGAATGTCAAAGATGAACAAGCTGTGACTAGCAATGTGAAATTTCGCACATATAAGTGAAAAAAATCACATTATCAAAAACCACTTTTTTTTATAATTCAAACTGAAGAGAAAAACAGGAGGGAAACAATATGAAAATGGTCAAAGGATTGGTTGTTGCCGGGCTTGCTGCGGCTCTGCTGGCAGGATGCGGTTCAAATGACGGGAACTCGGCGGCTAACGCCAATAAACCAGCGGATGCTACGACATCGGCTTCAATCGTCAATCAATCGGATGCATTCGTGAATGCAGTGAGTGAGAAAGGGACTTGGATCATCGCCATTCTCAACGACTTGACGGTGGATCAAGATGTTGTTGTTGCTGGCGAATTCCACGATAAAAACGATGCTTCGAAAGACATCTACCGGAAGATCGCATTGTATGCGCAAGATGAAGACCACAACGTGACCGCTTCTTACACCTTAACCGTTCCGAAATTGACGGTTCAAAGTGAAAACCTGAGAATTCAAGGCGGTACCGTAAAAGGTGATGTCTATGTTGAAGCGAACGGCTTCAACCTGTACGAAAACGCTACGATCGACGGTAACCTTTACTTCGCCAATGCCGACGTGCAAGCCAGCGCGAAAATCGACGGTAAAGTAACAGGGGCAACGGAAGTGAAATAACAGCAAACCCAAAGGCCAACCTCATGAGGTTGGCCTTATTTTTTTAGATGAAGAACGATTGGACGAACACATAGATCCCTATACCAATAATCGCGATACCGCTGATTTTGCACGAGAGATAATAGAAATCACTTGGCTCCGCCTCACGCACCCATAACCAGTGGAAGGAGAGATGAAACAAGAGGATTTGCAGCTTCTCAAAGCGGAATAAGCTCCATCCGAATAGCATAAGCGCATAGGAACCGTAATAGAGCAGCAAGACCCCCTGTTTGCTGTGGTATTCGGGAAAGGCGGCTCGAACGATCATACTTGGGCTGTACAAGCCTACTTGTTCGTCGATAGGTTGAGGGGCACCATTGATGTTCCAGGAGATTTCAGGGACCCATTCGCCCTGCTGGTCCAGCCACAATAATATCTTGTTGTGTGCTTCTACCCGAAACCGCTCCCCTGAAGGATAGATCACTTCATAGCGGGGAATTGATTGATCTTCCAGAACGTGGACCTCGTATTCTTGCCGCTCGATGATTACCCGCTTTTGGCCCGGTTCATCACTGTTCATGACCACGACCTCTTGACCGTTATGGGCTCGATACGTCACCGCCTGCGGCTCCTGAAGGATCGGTCTGAATTTGTCCCCATGCAGATAAAACACCGATTCCGAAAAATAAGGCGCTGTCCAAACGCTAATCCCAATCATCACGAGGAGTGAAATGATTAACTGAGCCCGAGTCGTCCTTATCCACTGGATGAACCAAGGTTTTCCCCCCACATGATTTCCTCCCCTAATCAGATACTATATTTACGTCTCCACACGGCGGAGGTTGCGGTTTACCGGTACGTATGGTCTAATCGCAGTAGCTGTAAACTGCATAGAAACTTCACAGGAAGTCTCATTGAGGAGGCGAGCGGTGATGAACCTGAACCATCTGCATTTTCATATCCATTATTGCAACAGTAAACAGCCGAATGACGGTAAACAGCTAAGAAGCAGCATCCGTAGAACACTTACGCATCACGAATTGCTGCTCGTCACCGGGGGGAAGGGCAGTATTACGTTGGACCGCAAAAAACTTCTCGTTCAAGAAGGCATGTTATTCTACATCCACGCGGGTCTCCCTCATCACATACAGATGGACGAAACCGATCCGATCTGTTTCTATTCCGTCCATTTTAGTTATGCGGGCATCCGCTTTGATGACGGGAACTGGTCCATTGGGCAGGAAACTGAGCGTTTACCGCTTCCGTCCATGCAGGTGCTGCAAAACGGTTATCTGGTCGAGGATGCCTTTCGCCGTTTGGCGGCTGCTTGGTTCACTAAATTGCCAGGGTATGAGCTGCTGACGAGAGCGGGACTGGAGCAACTGCTGTATGAAATCTTGGTCCATGCACAAAGACAAAATCAGAACCACGCGGTTGCCCTCAAAGTGGAGAAAGTGATTCAGTACATGCGTGAGCATCTGGGCGAGCGGCTTACGTTGGCAGAGCTGTCGGAACTGGTGCATTTGTCTACGTATTACCTGTCACGAGCCTTTAAACAGACGACCGGATTTACCGTCATTGAGTACTTTAACAAACTAAAAATTGATAAAGCCAAAGAGTTGATCCTTGAAAGTGATAAAAAAATTAAAGATATTGCGTTGGAGCTTGGTTTCGCCGATGAATTCTATTTCAGCCGCATCTTTAAACGGACCGAAGGGATGAGCCCATCGGAATTTTATAGCAAAATCGTCCATGGAGTTTAAGATAATGCATGGAGTATAGCTAGTCTTCGCGCTAATATTGTTCTGCAAGAATGTTCATCTTAACGTTCATCTGCACGCGCAGAGGACAGGGGGTTACAGAAAGAAGGCTTAAAGGGTATGCCGATTTGGAAAAGAAATTTGATCGTATGCTGGTTCGGCATGTTTGTGACCGGCATAGGCATGAGCCAGCTTGCACCGATCTTGCCGCTATACATCAAAGAGCTGGGGGTGGATCAGGCGGATGCGGTGTCCCGGTATTCCGGACTAGCCTTCGGCATTACGTTTATCGTCTCGGCGATTTTCTCGCCGATTTGGGGTCTTGCGGCGGATAAATTTGGCCGGAAACCGATGCTCTTACGGGCCAGCCTCGGGATGGCGATTGTCATTGGATGCATGGGGTTTGTCACCAATGTCCATATGCTGATCTTCCTTCGTTTCCTGCAGGGCATCATCACCGGCTACAGCACTGCTTGTACGACATTGATTGCTACTCAGACGGACAAAGCCCATGCCGGTTGGGCACTAGGACTCTTGTCTACGTCCAACATCGCCGGCTCGCTGCTAGGTCCAACGATCGGCGGCTTTATCGCTGAACATGCCGGGATTGAAGAGACCTTTTTCTTAACTGGCGGACTGATGTTAATCGCCTTCATAACGACGTTATTGTTCGTTAAAGAGACGTTTGTACGGTCGGAAGTGAAGGTGGCAGGCATGAAGGAAGTATGGAGTGCGTTGCCGGAAAAAGGCTTGACGGTGACGCTGTTTGCTACGTTTTTTATGCTGAGTGTTGCAATGTATTCGGTGGAGCCGGTCCTTACCGTTTATGTGAATGAAATCTCCCGTAACAGCAGCCATGTGGCGTTGCTGGCAGGTATCATCTTCTCGGCATCCGGGTTGGCCAATATCTTGGCAGCACCTAAGCTAGGCAAGCTGTCCGACCGGATTGGCGCCCATAAAGTGATGCTGGCAGCGCTCTTGGTCTCGGGGATCTTGTTTGTCCCGCAGGCGATGGCACGCAATCCCTGGGAGTTGATGGGGCTGCGGTTCCTGCTGGGAGCTGCTGCAGGGGGACTCAATCCCTCGGTGAACACCCTCATTAAGAAAATTACCCCGGAGCATCTAACCGGCCGGGTATTTGGATTAAGTATGGCGGCTGGCTACTTGGGAGTATTCGCCGGTTCGGTGCTGGGCGGTCAAGTTGCGGCTTGGTTTGGCATCCCGTATGTCTTCCTGCTGACCAGCGTGTTGCTCCTGATTAACGCAGCTTGGGTATATGCAAAGGTGTATAAAAAGCTGCGGGAGCCCAGCCATTCGGCAGCTCTGTAAAGTATACAAGAGAAGGGAAGTTCAGCAGAAATGATGGAAATGATCCAACCCGAAACGAACACGATGATCCTTGCGGAAAAAACCGCACTCGTGCTTATCGATTTGCAGCAAGGGATTTGCCATCCGTCCCGACAAAGTGCGCCGTACGACAGTGCGGAAGTCGTAAGAAACGCGAGCCGGTTGGCCCAGACATTTGCCGAAGAAGGCGGATTTGTGGTGCTTGTCCGCGTATCTACGTTGGATGGCAAGGATATGCTCAAGCCTGATACCGACGGTCATCTCAGTCCAGGCGCTTACCCTGAAGGTTGGGATGAAATCGTGCCAGAACTGGCCAATATTCAAGGGACCCATGTCGTGACGAAACGCCAATGGGGTGCTTTTTACGGCACAGATCTGGATCTGCAGCTGCGGCGGCGGGGCATCGATACGATCGTGCTCTGCGGCATCTCCACCTCCATCGGGGTGGACACGACCGCGCGCGAAGCGTTTCAGCATGGGTACCATCAAATCTTCGTCGAGGATGCCATGACGGCATCAACAAAAGAGGAGCATGACTACGTCTGCCGCTATATCTTCCCACGCATCGGCAAGATTCGGTCGACGGCAGAGGTATTGGCGGCGCTGCGTTAAGCTTGCGGAATCATAAAGAAAGCCTTGAACCAAGGGGTTCAAGGCTTTTGTGCGTTGGTTGCGTGCTCAAACTGCAGCACAACCATTTGGTGGCAGGACCACGGCGGCAGGGTGTAATGGACGCGGCCATTTGCCTGACGGAAGGGGAGTTTCAGACCCTGCGGTGCAAGATAAACTTCCCGAACTGGTGCGGGCACGGAGATCGTGGCCTCGATGTCGCTCAGAACCGGCAGGTCTTCGATGACCTCGACGTTGAGTCCTCGGCGCACTGGCGAGGCATAAAGCAGGTGGTGCACCCAGCGATTTTCGGACGGTTGAGCCTGCAATGTCGTCACGCCTTGTGCTGGAAGATTGGTGTGTACAGTTTTACGTTTCAGTAAGCGGTCAAGGGCATAATGCACAATCTCCTTGACGGGTAAGCTGCCTTTTAGTGCGTAGTCCTCAAACAGGTTCCAAGCCGCATAGATGCCGGCGGGACCTTCAACCATACCAGGACCGGCGTCCTGGAGGTTAGACGGCGTATGCTGGTGTGAGCAGAAGGTGAACAGGTCACGGTTGAAATAGGAATTTTCCCGGCTGCCCAGCTTTGTTCCATGAGGTTCAAGTTCGATATCCTGACCGTCGGTATACATCACGAAGGAAGCATGACGTAATGAAGGCAGCTCGAAGTCCGGGCGAAAGTAGGACGGCTTAAACGCCGCATCCCCAAGAGGTTTGGCGCCGAAATCCAACTCGAAATGGGAACCGTCCGGCGAAAGGCCGGAGCGTCCCGTTGCCAAAATTTTGCCGCCATTTGCGATAAAAGCTGTAAGTTTCGTCTTCAACGCTTCGTCGACCGTGATCACGTCCGGCAGGATGACGACGGAATAGGAGCTGAGATCATTTTCCGTATCCACAACGTCAAACAGGTAATGACCCTCCAGCAAAATCCGGACAGCTCCTGCATCGGCGTGCTGTGCTGTGTTTCCGGGCTCCCCTGCGGCCTCGGCGGACAACAAAGCCACGTCAGCGACCGAGTTCACGTCCCGGCACCATTCCTCCTTAGCCTCCACTTCCCGATATGCTTCCCCAATTAACGCATACGTTGCCGGATCCATCCATCCGGTTGGATGCAGCTGATCGCCAATCGAGATGCGGGCCCCATTTGCTAAGCTAAGTGCTGTCTCGTATTTCAGCGCGTTCGGATGCTTATAGCCGCCAAATTCGCCCCATGAGGTGTGGAATTTTCCCGTCATCCCCAGGAACTCCATTCCCAAGCCTTGCGCATAGCGAGCTGAGAGCGGGAAATGGTCATAGCCCCAGCCGCCCGTCGGCAGTGATTCCAACTCCAGATGGGTGTTCAGCTTCGCAAAATCCCGCCGGCCACGCTTGACATGACCGCTGTTGTGAAACACTGGAAGTCCAGGCTTGATGCGATGTACTGCTTCGTCCATCGTTTGGGCGTACCGAAGAAACGTTTCTTCCCAAAGGACTTTCATCGCATCCAGGTTACGGGGATCTTCGCCTCGTCTGCGGATTTCTGCGACGCAGGATTGGCAATAGCATTCGCGCACCCCAACGATATCAAGGAAGATTCCATCGACGTCATAATTGGAGACGACTTCACGAACTTGGTTAGCCAGAATGTCCAAGTAAGGGGTGTTCATGCAAAATTGATGGTATCCCGGCGTCATAAAATCGGGCACCCAGTTCAGCTTCTCCTGCGGATCGCGAATCAGCCATTCTGGATGGCGGCGCGCCAGTTTCTCATCGAGTCCGGCGGAGAGATACACCGGTGTTTTGACGCTAATTTCGTGGGCGGCTTCGATTTGGGCGCCCAGTAAGTCGAAGGACAGATGCGGATGCATTTCGTTGGCTGTTGAAGGGTGATAGGCCCAACCGTGATGGCATTTGGCGAAGACGGTAATCGAATCCACATGGCCTAACTGGAGCATTTCTTGGAACTGCTGCTTGGAAAAGCGGCTGCCAATCCCTTCAATGGCTTCGGAGGTATGGAAATCAAGATGAACCTGACGGAATCTCATGGACGTTCCTCCCGATCTAGAAATGAGTATCGTACGTTACCTACCATTCTAGGCGGAATCACCGCTTGCTACAGCTGATAAATACGACGAAAAGTAGTACAATTTCTACATCGCATAGGGGGTGAGGATTTGCTTGTGCTGGAGTTCACGGCACCGCCGTATCCGCTGATTGCCGCAGTGGGCTGTGCGGTATGGCGGCCGGGGGTGATCCATGCCGAACGGGTCTTTGAGGCGTATGACTTGATTGTTTGCGCACAAGGCGCTCTATATATGGAGGAGGAAGGGCGCTCCTACGAGATGGATGCCGGCAAAATGTTGGTGCTGGAAGCGGGGAAAAGACACCGCGGAACCCGTCCAACCGAGGAGGAAACCGAGGTCTATTGGATTCATTTTTGCCACTCGCCGCATCTTCCGCCGAAGCTGGTGGACAAGCAGAACTGGCAGCAACCGCTGCTTGCCCGAACGGATCAGGACACTGAACCGCGTCCGTCGATCATTGACATTCCCAAGTTCGCAGACATTGATCTCCGAACGATTCGCCCAATGCTGGATGAGATGGTTGCACTGCATCGCACGCTAACGCCATATCGTTCCTTCGAGTTGCAGCTTCGCTTCGGACAGTTGCTCCTCCAGTTGCAACAGGGAATGCGGCAAGGCAGTCCGCAATCCCGATCTGCGGATCTCAGCGAGCAGGTGGCAGCTTACTTGGAAGAACGATTGCACCTCCCGTTTGACGCAGAGGAACTGGAGCGAGACCTGCATTATCATTTTGATTATTTAGCAAGATGTTTGAAGCAACATACGGGAATGAGTCCGCTGCAATACCGTCATCATCAGCAGATTGAACGGGCTAAGCGGTTGCTTGCCCATACGGACGAGCCGCTCAAACGGATTGGCGAGCAATGCGGGATCTCGGACCCCAATTATTTCTCCCGATTGTTCAAACGAGAGACGTCCTTGACCCCGGGAGCCTACCGAAACCGATTCCGCGTCATTCAAATGGATGAAAAGGACAAGTAGGTAAAGCTGAAAATTTCTTGAAACCAGTTTACGTTCCGCCAGGAATCTGGTAATATTATCGCAACATGTAATGTAAATGCGATGACGAGAAGAGTAAGTAAAGCGAACCTTTCCAGAGAGCTCCGGTACGCTGAGAAGGAGCAAAGCGTGACTTTACTGAAGAAAGCCTCTGAGCAGCACATCGGAACGTGTAAATCGGCGGGATGGTGTGACAGGAGCTCCTGTTATAGAGCTAGAGTATACGCTTGGCAGCGTCAGGCTGTACTTGAAGAGGTTAATATGGCGACATATTAGCGAACCTGGGGTGGTACCGCGAGCATACCAATCTCGCCCCCAAGACGAAAGTCTCGTCTTGGAGGCGGGATTTTTTTATGACATAATTCCAATACTCACAAGGAAAGGACTGGATGTTAGAAATGGGTCAAAAGTTGAAAGTAGGCATCGTTGGTGGAACAGGAATGGTAGGGCAACGTTTCGTGCAGCTGCTGGATCAGCATCCTTGGTTTGAGGTGACTGCGATTGCAGCCAGCGCCAATTCTGCAGGTAAAACCTATGAAGAGTCCGTCCAAGGACGTTGGAAAATGGCGACGCCGATGCCTGAAGCCGTGAAATCCATTGTGGTACAGGATGCGTCTAAGGTTGAGGAAGTGACGTCGGACGTGGACTTCGTCTTCTGCGCCGTAGATATGAAGAAGGCAGAAATCCAAGCGTTGGAGGAAGCCTATGCGAAAACCGGCACTCCGGTGATTTCCAACAATTCAGCACACCGCTGGACGCCGGACGTACCGATGGTGATTCCAGAAGTAAACCCGCAACATATTGAAGTGATTGAAGCCCAACGCAAGCGCCTTGGTACGAGCACCGGGTTTATTGCCGTGAAACCAAACTGCTCGATTCAAAGCTACGTACCGGCGTTAAACGCTTTGCTTGATTTTGAACCAACGACGGTTGTGGCATCGACCTATCAGGCGATTTCCGGGGCAGGCAAGAACTTTACCGATTGGCCGGAAATGCTGGATAACGTCATTCCGTATATCGGCGGCGAAGAAGAGAAGAGCGAGCAGGAGCCGCTGCGTATTTGGGGGCATGTGGAAGGCGGACAGATCGTCAAAGCAAGTTCTCCAATTATTACCACCCAGTGCATTCGCGTTCCGGTGACGGACGGTCACTTGGCTACCGTATTCGTGTCATTTAAGAAGAAACCGTCCAAGGAAGAAATCCTGCAGCGCTGGGCTGAGTTCAAAGGCCGTCCGCAAGAGCTGGGATTGCCAAGCGCTCCGAAGCAATTTATCACGTATTTTGAAGAAGAAAATCGTCCGCAAACCAAGCTCGATCGCGATATTGAGCAAGGGATGGGCGTTTCCGTCGGCCGTCTGCGCGAAGATTCGTTGTACGATTATAAATTTGTTGGCCTGTCGCACAATACGCTGCGCGGAGCTGCAGGCGGTGCGGTATTGATTGCTGAGTTGCTGAAAGCAGAAGGATATATTCAAGCGAAATAATCTAGGTTTGTCCGGGGGAGGGGAGCCTGTTGATCACCATCACAGTGGATGATTTAAGCGGACCTGAAATTAGAGCATTTATTGGCGAGCACTTGGCGAACATGGCGGAATCCTCTCCACCTGAAAGCATCCACGCGTTAAATGTAGACGGTTTGAAGCAGCCGGATGTCACGTTTTGGAGCGCCTGGATCGATGGCGAGCTCGCGGGATGCGGTGCGCTTAAGGAGCTGAATCGCGAATACGGTGAGGTTAAATCGATGCGAACTGCGATCCCGCACCGTGGGAAAGGCGTTGCCAAGCAAATGCTGGCGCATATCCTTGAAGAGGCTGTGCGACGCGGTTATCAGCGGATCAGCCTTGAGACGGGTTCGATGGAGGCTTTTGCTCCGGCCCGTAAATTGTACGAGAGCTTTGGGTTTACGTATTGTGATCCCTTTGCAGATTATGTCGAGGATCCGAACAGCGTATTTATGACAAAGTTATTATAACCAAGTAAAGATGAACGATTCTAATCAGGAACACACAAAAACCCGCAAATTTGCGGGTTTTTGATTTTTTTCCAGAGACTATACAACGACGGCGGTTCCGCTGACAGATACCATCAGCATGCCTTCTCGAATGACCTCGTAATCGATATCGACACCGATAATCGCATTTGCGCCAAGGCGCGATGCTTGGTCAGACATTTCGGCGAAGGCGGTGTCTCGGGCTTCCTGAAGCTTGTTCTCGTAAGCACCGGAACGGCCGCCGACGATATCGGTGATCGAAGCTAGAAAATCGCGGACCACGTTCGCGCCCATGATCACTTCTCCGGTCACGATCCCAAGATAACGTTTGACCGGAGATCCTTCAATGGTTGGGGTGGTAGTCATAATCATAGGGAGTCCTCCTTTTTTTAGAGCCATATTGGTTGTTACGAAGGTATGCCGTGATGGTTTCAATTTAAACTATAATGGAGGCAAGGGAGGCTTTTAACGTGAAAAAGATGATAGTTATCGGCTCCGGGATTCTCGGGGCTTCAACCGCATATCAGTTGGCTAAGCTGGGAGCCGAGGTTACGGTCGTCGACTGTGGGGGGCCTGGACAAGCCACTGACGCTGCCGCCGGGATAATATGTCCTTGGATCTCACAACGGCGTAATAAAGCTTGGTATAGCTTGGCCAAATCGGGCGCGCATTATTACGAGTCCTTAATCAATGAACTCGAGGCGGAAGGAGCGTACGATACAGGATATGCTCGAGTTGGGGCGCTGCGTCTTCATCGGGAACGCGAAAAGCTGGTCGCCTTGGAGAAGCTGGCCGTCGACCGTAGACAAGAAGCCCCGGAGATGGGAGAGATTCGATTGCTTGAACCGGACGAAGTAAAGCGGTTGTTTCCTCCGTTGGATGAGGGGTTCTACGCCCTGTATGTGAGCGGTGCCGCCCGCGTTGACGGGCGTGCGCTCCGCGAATCGCTTCTGAGGGCAGCGGTACGGCATGGGGCGACGATCGTCCGCGGCGAAGCTTCGCTTCTGTATGACGGCAACACCGTCAACGGGGTGCGCGTCGGCACGGAAGAGATCAACGCTGATGCGGTTGCCGTTTGCGCCGGGGCATGGGCGCGTCAACTGTTCACTCCGCTAGGTTTGGACTTCCAGGTCACTTACCAGAAAGCCCAAATTGTTCATTTGTCACTGCCGGACGTTGCAACCGAGCATTGGCCTGTCGTAATGCCGCCGGGAGATCAGTACATTCTGGCGTTCGATGACAGCCGGATTGTGATTGGCGCAACCCATGAAAACGATCCGCAGGGTTATGATACCCGTGTGACGGCGGGCGGTTTGCAAGAAGTGATCAACAAGGCGCTGTCGGTGGCACCGGGGTTGGCGGACGGCAGTTTTTTGGAAGCGAGAGTGGGGTTTCGTCCGTTCACACCAGGATTTCTTCCGGTCGTCGGGACGGTACCTGAATGGAAGGGGATCTATGCGGCCAACGGCCTAGGAGCTTCAGGATTAACGATGGGGCCGTATATTGGCGCACAGCTGGCCCAACTCATGCTAGGGCGGGAGACGGAGATCCAATTGGAGAATTATCGTCTTCATCTGGCTCTTTCGCCTGAATTTTCTGACAATCTGTGAAAAGTATTGCACAAATGTTTCCACTCAGAGGACAGATGTCCATAATACGTGGTATACTATCGCTATGCATTGATGCGACATCATAAACATACGGGGGAGAAACATGAAGGCAATCTTACAGAAATGGAATGAAATCAGTCTTGTGAAGCGAATTCTTGTTGGCTTGGTGGTGGGGATCCTCTTGGCGTTGATCGTGCCCCAAGCCAGCGGCATAGCGCTCCTAGGGACGCTGTTTGTGTCCGCTCTAAAGGCCGTAGCGCCGGTACTGGTGCTGCTATTGGTTATGGCTGCGATCGCGAACCATCAAAAAGGGCGGCAAACCAACATGAAGTCGATTCTCGTGTTGTACTTAGTCAGTACGTTTTTGGCTGGGGCTAGCGCTGTGGCTGCGAGTTTCCTGTTTCCGGTCAGCCTGTCCTTGGCAGGGGCTACGGAAGGCTTAACGCCGCCAGGAGGCATCGTCGAGGTTCTAAAAGGTCTGCTGCTAAATGTGGTGGATAATCCGGTCCATGCCTTGATGAATGCCAATTATATCGGTATTTTGGCTTGGGCGATCCTGCTTGGTCTAGCGCTGAAAGGCGCAGGCGATCAGACCAAAAGCTTGCTTACACACGCCTCCGACGCTGTTTCGCAAATCGTCAAGTGGGTTATTCAATTCGCACCGTTTGGAATTTTGGGACTTGTGTATGAATCCATTACGGTAAGTGGATTGGAATCGTTGCTGGATTACGGGAAGCTGTTGGTGGTTTTGGTGGGCTGCATGCTGTTCATCGCGTTGATCGTCAACCCGCTGATCGTTTACATCAACATACGTCGGAACCCGTATCCACTCGTTTTCACCTGTTTGAAAGAGAGTGGGATCACGGCGTTCTTCACCCGCAGCTCTGCGGCGAATATTCCTGTGAATATGCGTCTCAGTGAAAAATTGGGACTGAATAAGGATACGTATTCGGTATCCATTCCATTGGGAGCGACGATCAATATGGCGGGCGCAGCGGTCACGATATCGGTCCTGACGCTGGCAGCTGTCCATACGTTAGGCATTGAGGTGGACTTCGGTACTGCGGTAATTCTCAGCGTTCTGTCGGCAATCTCTGCTGCTGGAGCTTCCGGTGTGGCCGGCGGTTCGCTGTTGCTGATCCCTCTGGCTTGCAGCTTGTTTGGGATTTCGAACGACATCGCGATGCAGGTTGTAGGGGTAGGGTTTATTATCGGGGTCGTGCAGGATTCGTGCGAAACGGCGCTGAATTCCTCCTCCGACGTGCTGTTTACGGCTACGGCTGAATATGCCAAAAAACGCAAGGAAGCGGCGCTTCCGCTCGCAAATACGGCAAGCTTGGATTAAATAACAAAAGGCTGGCGATGATTCGTCAGCCTTTTTTCATGCGCAGTCTTTGGTTTGCTATCATAACTCGTTATAGGCAGCCTCTCGGATATTGGCATAGGTTTCAGCCAACATCATGGTATCCTCGGCTAAACGCTCAATCCGGAATTTAACATCATCGTTCACAATCTCTTTACGGTAGAAGTCTTGTTCCTCAATAAACACATAGTTCTGTACTAATTGTGCTTTCAAGTAAGTCAGGATCGGCTTCAATTGCTGTTCAGGTACGAGGAAGTGGCGGGATGAGCCTGCGGTAGCCACGATACTAACCACCTTGTCCTTAAGAGCATATTGTGGAAGCAGATCGAAAATATTCTTGAGCGTTCCCGGAATCGATGCCTGGAAGATTGGTGTACCGATAATCAGAACGTCGGCGTCCATGATCGCTCGGGTGATCATCCCCGTATCGCCTTCATAATCCAAATAGTTACGACCGTCACTAAATTGAACTTGATATTCAGCCAGATCAATCAGCTTCGTTTCCGTGCCGGGGTACTTTTCCGCTATCGTTTTTAGAGTGTAATCCACGGCAGTTTTGGTTTTGGAACCTACGATGGTGCCGGACAATCCAACGACTTTCATCATTATTTACCTCCTTCAGATTTTTTCGTGTATTTCTTGATGGCTGGCAAGATTTCTGTGCCGATCAGTTCGATATTCCGTTTCACCTGATCAAACGGCATACCGCCAAGATCGATTTGGGCGATATATCGCTGATGACCAAACAATTCATGTTGATACAGGATCTTCTCGATAATTTGTTGAGGGCTGCCGGCATTAATGATGTGATGCGGGTCGCTGCCTTGCATGAACAGTTGTCGATGGAAGCCTTGGCCATTCGATTTCATCATGCTTTCGTTGACGTAAGGATAGAACTCCTGCAGGGCCTGTTGTGACGTTTCGGCTGCGTAGAAGAAGCCTGCAGTGGCGACAGGCAGTTCGTCCGGGTTGTGGCCAGCCTTTCTGGCGGCTTCCCGATAGACGTCAACCGTCCGTTTGAAGACGGAAGCGGGACCGCCCAAATGTGCCATTACCATTGGAACGCCGGCGAAACCAGCTTTAACCGCACTGGCTGGACTTCCTCCAACCGCCCGCCAAATCGGCAAGGAGCCGTTAAGCGGACGTGGGATGACCTTGGCATTTCGCAACGGTGCCCGGAATTCTCCACTCCAGTTGACAACCTCTTGTTCATTAATCAACCGCAGAAGATCGAATTTCTCTTCGAATAATTCCTCGTAATCGTGAACATTGTAACCTAACAAGTCAAAAAGTCCAACTCTGGAGGCGCGCCCCGCCACGATCTCTGCCCGGCCGTTCGAGATGAGGTCAATTGTGGAGAAATCCTCATACACGCGAACAGGATCCGAAGTACTGATAATCGTCGCGGTACTGCCGATCTTGATTTTGCTTGTGGCTTGAGCTATAGCAGCAAGCACCACCGTGTGTGCTTGGGTCGCGAAATAATTTTGGTGGCTTTCTCCGACACTGAAGAAGTCCAAACCTGCTTGTTCAGCAAGCTTAGCGTACTCGATAATTTGTTGAATTCGTTCTTGTGGGGAAGTGCTTTTTCCCGTTTTGGGATCAGGCACATGATCGCCCAAAGTATATATGCCAAACTCCAGTCCTTTGCTGGGATCAATACGATATTGGTTCATGAGAAATTCACCCCTTGTTTATTTTTTGGTGATGTGATGTTGCTTATGCGCTTATTATAATCAGCTTACGAAAATATAGTAAGTACGCACTTTTTAGTGGTATAGTTACTTATAAGAAACTAATAAGAAACTAGGAGGTTGTGCTATGGAGAAGATACCTGAGCTTTGTCACGTCGGTGACGCATTGGAGATTATTGTAGGAAAGTGGAAACCGATGATTCTGTTGGTGTTGTTGCAAGAAGGCACAAAAAGATTCAGTGACCTTAAGCGCAAGCTGCCGGACATTTCTCAAAAAATGCTGACCCAGAACCTGCGTGAATTAGAGGAAGAGGGGATTATCGAACGGATCGTCTATCCCGAGGTTCCGCCTCGTGTAGAATATTCGATATCAGAGTATGGAAGAAGTTTGGAGCCGCTTCTGGACGCGATGCACAGTTGGGGGGTCAGTCATGTGCTGCGGAAGGAAGAGAAGTTACTGCATGTGAAATAAAAAATAAGACCCGTGCAATTGGCACGGGTGTTGGGCGCATTTACGTAAAGATAAGAAACGAGCAGCTAAGGAATTGATCCATAGCTGCTCATTTGGTTGTTAGATGAACTTGCTTATGGTTGCCAGTCGACCTCAACCGTGCCTACACCGTTGGTTGGCGTTGTAAAGCTGTGGTTGGAGCCGCCTTCCCAGGTCACGGATGTCCCGTTCTTTTTGATAAACTTGAATTCCAGAGTTGTTCCCGCCGGCACGCTGACATCAAAGTACCAAGTTGGATAAGTTCGAATGATCTGGTTAAAGAACGGACCAATCGCTTTGTCCGGATCCCAGTTGCCAAGCTCGGCGATGTTGCCTGTCAGGTAGACATTTTCACCTAACGTGGTGTTGGCATTGTTAATGATGAACCGAACCGAGACTTGATCTCCTGTAAGCAGGTTAAAGCTGCTATAGCTGTTGCTGTCCACGGAGGATGCGTTGCGGACTTTGATATCATACTGACCTGCAGTGATCGCCGGTACTTTTACTTGGATTTGAGAATCCTCCCACTGCACGATCTGGTTACCGGTGACTGCCGTTGTACCGAAGAAGACCGTTCCTTTCGTATTCCCAAAGCCTCGGCCATCGATCGTCAGCGTTGTGCCCGCTTTACCCATGTCCGTTCCGATATTACCGATGACCGGTGTGGACTCACTGGCTGCAAATTGCCATACTGCAACAGCCCCTGCCGGCAGGTTAAAGGCGGGGACTGATCCCGTAGAACTTACCGTAATACTGCCGCCATCCAGCAGTCCGTTTAATTCGTCGGTATAAGTACCGGCTGGTAGTGAGGTCTGCAAGCCAGTGATCGAGGCGGCGGTGGTCGTATTGCGGTTAATGGCGACCAGCGCTACGCTATTGCCGAATTTTCGCTCATAGATAAATACATCATGATTGATCCAGCGTTCCTGCGTGCTTCCATAGGCGAGTGCCGGGTTCGATTTGCGAAGCGGCGCCAGCTTGCCGATGACTTGATATGCGGTGGTAGAAGTCGAGAATCCACTCATATAACCTCGGTTCGCCGGATCACCATTGCCCGTCATATATTGCTCTGTCCCGTAATAGATTGCCGGAACGCCGCGTGACGTTAATGTGAAGGCCAGCGCTTGCTCCAATCGCCGGTCGTTGTTGCCCAGCTTAAAACGATCCATGTCATGGTTATCAATAAACGTGACTTGGTCATGGATATGTTTGTAGTTGGCTGCTGTTGTAGTCAGCATGTTATTTAAGCCGTACATCGTATCTGTATTGTCTCGGAAGACCTGCCGGACTTTTTGACCAAATTGGAAGTCAAGCAGACTCATCCCGGATTCATTGGCGAAGCGGATATTGTTCGGATCATTTTCGCCAACGCCAAGGAACCATTCCCCGAAGGTAAACACCGGTTGATATGCTGCAATCGAAGCAACCCAGTTCTTCTGCCAGCCCTCCGGCATATGCTTCACCGCGTCCACCCGAATGCCATCGATCCCCATATCCAACCAGAGCTTGATTGCATCTTTGAAATACGTATCCGTTACATTGTTGTGGTGATTAATGTCGGCCAGATCATACAGATTCCGATAGATGCCATCCTCCAGCGAGGAGAAATTCGTGCCTTGATTATGATGGAAAATTCCGTTGGTGTCCCCCGTGTAGCCGGCAATCAGGTTGCCATTATCGTACAACCGACCGTTCTCGGCGAAGGAAGGTTGTGTCTCCGAAGCAGGGGAGGTGTGGTTCGGTGCGAAATCAATGATGATCTTGATGTTGTTGGCATGTGCTGTGTTAATGAGCTCTTGAAAATCGCTCATGCTGCCAAACGCCGGATTCGTTCGTTTAAAGTCGCGGGCCCAATACCCGTGATAGGATGTGCTATTGACACCGGAGTAGTCAATGACGCTGTAAATATTTTCGACCGGCTGAGATATCCATAAAGCGCTTACACCCATTCCGGCAAAGTACCCCTCGTTAATCTTGTTAATGATCCCCCGCCAGTCTCCTCCACAATAAAGCTTCAGATTTGTACAACCGGGTGAATAGGCCGCGCCCGATGGATTGTTGCTAGGATCCCCATCCGCGAAGCGGTCTGTCACAATTTGATAGATGACATCGGTAGAGAAGCTTTGCTTGTTAAGAACCGACGTATCGGGAGCGGCGCTCGCCGTCGGTACGGCGATGGAAGGGATGAGCCATGCTGTAAAGAGACAGGTGGAAGCAAGGAGTGTGATAATGGATTTTTTTAAAAACGGTTTCATAGATCAAACCACCTTTCCAGCTTTTTCTACTGTTCTGAACATAGACTTCATTTGAAATTTAAGCCAACCGCTGTAGGATCGTTCGGTTCCTCCTTTCCCGCCGCTACAAAACAAAAAAAACCCGCAATCTTCAACGGAAGATTACGGGGTTGTTCCTGATAGGGAGGATCAGGAAAGCAGCGCCCTCAAATTGTGGGATCAACTTTCATCCTTAAGTCAGTAAGATATGGCAAATTAAGGATGTGACTTCATTTTATATCAGGGGTGCCAAGCTGTCAAATGCTAGATTATCTCTCTTGAATTCCTCGATTTCGCAGCAATCCTCAAAACTTCAAGTCTCTATTTTCTCATAATCTATAAAAATTATCTAAAATCTAGCAGGTAAAATGGATGATTATGTAAAATAAGATATCTATTGCAATCTCACACTTCATGGGACTTGAGAGATTGACGATTCAAGTGAAGGAGGAAAATTATGGTTCAGGTCAGTTTATTAAGGAGGACAAAGATTTGGTTGCTCGCCTTGATACTTGTGGTGCCGCTGTTTTCAACCTTAGCGTATGCTGCAGCCAAGCCAGTTGGAGCAACAGGAGAACGAATACTTGTTGGATATTGGCATAACTTCGATAACGGATCTGCGAATATCCGGCTGCGGGATGTTTCACCGGATTTTGATGTCATTCAGGTTGCGTTCGCAGAGCCCGTCGGGGGACCTGCTAGCGGGAATATGGCATTTACGCCGTATAACGCTTCCATCAACGACTTCAAGGCGGATATCCGTGAGTTGCAAGGCAAAGGCAAGAAGGTTCTCATTTCCGTGGGCGGCGCTAATGGGACCGTGGATCTGTCCAGTGAGCAAGCCCGGCAGACTTTTGTTCAGACGATGAAGAGCATTATCGATACTTACGGTTTTGACGGGTTGGACATTGATCTCGAAGGCAGCTCTTTGTCCTTAAACGGGGGAGATACGGATTTTCGAAATCCGACGACTCCGAGAATCGTAAATTTGATTTCCGGAGTACGTGAAATTTTGAACAGCTACGGTTCGGACTTCATGTTGACGATGGCGCCGGAAACGGCTTACGTTCAAGGCGGTTATGTAGCCTACGGCGGGCCATGGGGTGCATATCTGCCGGTGATTTACGCTTTTCGGGATCAACTGGATTATCTCCACGTGCAGCATTATAACTCCGGTCCGATGACCGCGTTAGACGGCCGATCCTACGTTCAAGGTACCGCTGACTTCCAAGTGGCGATGGCTGAAATGCTATTGCAAGGGTTTAATGTCGGCGGTAATGCGAACTACAAGTTCCCAGCCCTACGTCCGGAGCAACTGCTCATCGGCCTTCCGGCGACGCAAGCGGCAGCGGGAGGAGGATACACGACACCAGCCAACGTACACAAAGCATTGGATTATCTGATTAAAGGTCAATCGTTTGGCGGAAGCTATACATTACGTCAACCGCAAGGTTATCCCAGCTTCAAAGGCCTGATGACCTGGTCCATCAACTGGGACAAGGCGGCGAATTTTGAATTTTCTCGGTCTCATCGTGCATATTTAGACAATTTAGGGACGAACCCAGGTCCTGGCCCAGATCCGAATCCAACTCCTGACACAACGCCGCCAACTGCCCCGAGTCAGCTTCGGGTAACTGCAGTTACGTCAAACAGTATCACGCTGGAATGGTCCGCTTCCACTGATAATGTGGGGGTTGTTGGTTATACCATCTCCTACGGCTCTGGAAGTGTAAATGCGACGAATACCACGGCAACCATTAGCGGTTTGTCACCGAACACGACGTATACATTTACCGTCACAGCCAAAGATGCTGCCGGCAATGTCTCCTCAGGAGCTACAGTTCAAGGGACAACGGCGTCGTCAGGTTCTCCAGGTGATGCCCAACCTTGGCAACCTTATGTATCCTTCAATATTAACGACGAGGTATCTTACAACGGAAACATCTATATTTGCCTACAAGCCCATACCTCTCTTCCGGGCTGGGAGCCTGAGAATGTACCTGCCTTGTGGAAGTTGAAATAAGGGAGCAAACGAAAACCCACGTCTTGGATTAAGGCGTGGGTTTCGTTTTTGGAGCAATATCCAGTTTCATTGTCCAGGAGGTTCCGGAGATCCCGAAGTAGGTAAAAACTAATTTCTGATAGAGTTCCACGGCTGGAGTATTGGTGGGATCTACACTTAGGGACAGTGAATGGTATCCATCAAGCGCTGCTTGCTTGATGATTTCATTCATTAAAAGCCGCCCGATTCCCATTCCTCGAAAATCCGGATGTATGGCAATTCCCAGCTCCGGCGTTTCGTTATCGACGTAACCAAACCCTGGATTCGTTTCATTGAACAGTCTATACCATACCGCCCCGGCATGTTGATCGTCCTTCACGGCGACAAAAGCCCGGTCTCCTGATCGTCCCCAACCTTCGTGATATTTCTTCAGATGCGGCGCATTCAACAACTCATCCTTGGGCGGCTTCCCCTCCGGGATATGAATCGACTCGTAGTGCATATCCGTGAAAAACTCGAAGTCATTGGGTTGCAGTGCTCTGATTGTGATCATGGGCTCACCTCGGGGACATTTGTTAATAACCTATAAATTTACTATGCCAGTAAAGTAAGTGAACTTTGTTTTAGTGCTAATTAGTACTAAGTTACTTGTCATAAGAACGCTTAGCAATGTTGGTTTGACCCAAAATGTAATCGATACTAACGTTGTAGAAGTTGGCTAATTTAATTAAAACGGAGCTTGGAACATCCAAGTTTCCGTTTTCGTAACGAGAATAGGTTGCCTGTGAAATATTTAAAAGTTGAGCTATTTGATGTTGTGTTAAATCTCTATCTATTCTTAAATCCCTGATTCGCTTATACATTCATATATCACCCATGCTAAGTTTACTCTATGCGAAAAATGCATATTGAGATTTATGCATTTTTCGCATAAAATCAATTCATATCCCAAATATTTCAAGGGATTTTGAATATAGTAACGTAGCACTTGAAAGGGAGAGAGGTATGAAGAGTATTGTAGAAGATATATTCTACGGCAACCTGAGACCTGAAGAACGATTGGTTCCTACAGATCCCGACTATCGTCCACTTAATAAAAAGATTTCAAATTTAATGCAGGAAGCTAAAGAAAGTTTTTCGGATAGAGACTTTGCCAAATTAGAGCAAATCTTAGATTTAAGTGGTGAATCTAATTCAATGGTAATAAGGGAGGCTTTTGTCCAGGGCTTTAGGATGGGGGCGTTGGTTATGGTAGAGGTGTTTTGTGGGGGGAAGGAGTAAATAAGTGAAAATTTAGAGAGAAGGTTAGGTTAGAATTAGTACAGAGCATGTTGTATGCATGTTTATTCAGTTAGGTCACTTGACTTCCACAGTATTGTCAACAGAGAGATTTACTTTATTTTCGAGCAATATATATTTTATTCTACATAATATTCCATTTTATAGTAGTATATGAATATAGGTAAATTATACTATTTAATTTGTAAGAGGACTCATGGGTATGGAGGTTAGAGTTAATGATAAAAAATAAAGGTATTAACAAGATAATATATTTTGACAAAGAAACGATAAGAAATATTCTTCAAGAGCAATATAAAGGTTCAAAAACAACTAAGCTAGATTCTGTATCCTCAACGGGAATCGAAACTAGTGCTGAGGTAGAGGCGAAAGTTAAATTGAGTGTACCTTTTTGGGATAGATTATCTTTTTTATTTTCAGGAAGAATTAACGCATCATTTATGTTTAAAAGAGATTCTTCTACAACAATTACATCGACTGAGATTTCTGAATTTGAACAACTAAAATTGCACTTTACAGAAATTAAGGACACGCTAATTTTCGACATTGAAAACTCATCAACTTTTTTTAGGGTTGCTGGAGGATATTTACGAATTATTAAAGGAGGTGTGGAAGGTGTAGATATAAATGAGTTTAAGTCTGTAATGGACGATTATGATGGGTATGATACATATAAAGTTGATGATCAGCGGTATGTTCGATTTAATAATTCTGCCTTCGTTAGTAACTATAAACGGAATGATTTGTTGGCCACAAGAATGACATTATATTGTATTGATGTTGGAAAATTTGATAAAGAGAAATTTGACTTCTTAAAACAAATAAGTAAAATGGAAAATTTTATTACTGGGGTCAGTCATCATAAATCTCTTGCTGATGCATACCCACCAACTATATCAACCGACGATGATATTAAAAATGGTGATTCTATAAGTAAAGGGAACAGTGCCAATAAAGTTCAATTATTCGATGTAGTATATGCATGTATTACAACAGGAGGTATCCAAGGTGGATAAAAGAACATACAAAATAATAATCGGTTCACAGTCTTTTTTCGATGATCAAATTAAAGAGTTCAAAGAAGGGGCGGAATACTTTCTGGAATTAGTTAGGATTTTTGATGAAATAAAGAAAAGAGATTATCAACTAGACCAATTTAAAGCTTCATCCATGATATTAAAAAATAATAATTATCATGGAATTGTGGAATCTGCCCACGATAGATTAGGCTCATTAATTGAAGAACTGACAACAGATGATGCAACTATATATATTCATAATCCTCCAAGAGTGTTAGAAACATATCTTGAAGATTTATGCAACCGTGAAATAGTTGATTTGACCCGGATTAGTGAGAAATATGCTATAACCAGACAACCAGAGCATTTTTCAGAAAATATGGGTTCTATCGCGCAGAGCATTATTGGACAGAATAATGCAATTTACGAAATAAGTAAAAGTATGTGGTATTTAACAACTGTAAATAGAAAAAAGCCTTATGTAATCATGTTATATGGTAAAAGTAGTTTAGGGAAGACGGAACTAGTTAGGGAAATATCAAAAAAATTCTTTGATGGAAAATATATGGAAAAGCACTTGTCGATGTTTAAAAATGAGGCTTATTCTTATTATTTTTTTGGTGACCGACCGAATCGAAGAAGTTTAGGATTCGACCTTATGGAAAGAGAATCAAATCTTATATTTCTTGACGAACTTGATAAATGCCCAGAGTACTTCTATTCAGCCTTTTACACTTTGTTTGATAATACTGTTTTTAGTGACGCGACGTATGATGTTGATATTTCAGGCTTATTGATAATACTGACATCTAATTTTTCTAGTATAAATGAGATCAAAGAGAGTTTAGGTCTACCGATTTTTTATAGAATTGATAAATTTATCGAATTTAGTGACTTTTCTGAAGAAACAATATACGAGTTAACGATGAAGGAGATAGATTCAATTGCTAACGAGTGTGAAGGGCTTATCGATAAACTCGAAGTATATAGTAGGGTTAGTAAAATCATCCAAACAACTGGTGAAAATGCTCGAACTATCAAGAGTAAAGTATTAAGCGTTATCGAGGAACTACTTTTTCAGGAAATTACAGATATAAGATTACCGGTACAAGAAAATACAAAGACGCTAGTTAAGTAAAACAAATATTGAAATACAATTAATATCCAGGGACAAGTCTCTTAGATGCAGAGCTGGATTGTATGGATGTGGTGTTGCAATAACTTCCTCAGGAGGTATGTGAACACGAAAGTGATGCTGAATTACTGTGTATCTAAAAAAATGTTTTTTAGGTCAGTGTTTTATACCTTCGCCACAAAAGAAGTGAATATTGAAACAGTTCTATCATCATTGCTATGGGTTATGAATACTAGGTATAGAAAGATTTGGTTTTAGGCAATGCCATAAGCATAATTCTTTACTAACCTCCATTCAGGATTTGGTCGATCGGACAGGGGTCCACAGAGGAAGCTTGTACGATACATTTGGCGATAAAAATCAATTGTTCCTCAACTGTTTGGATCGATTCCAGGCAGTGACCAAAAATCGAGCCTTTGGATCCTTGAAGAGGATGGAAAAGCTAAGGAATTGTTACAACGTTATCTCGATAGTTTGATAGATACGGCTTTAAACAATGAAACAGGACGTCGTGGATGTTTTATTGCTAACACCGCCATGGAACTAGGGGCTGTGGATTTGGAGATTTCCCGACGGTTCGAAGTTTTTACGTCAGACATGGAAATAGCTTTTTATAGATTTTTGATGCGAGCTCAAGAGTTAGGCAAATTAAAGGCTGGACGGGATATCCGTGAGACCGCAAGGTTCCTGGTGGCTACGCGGCACGGATTTTATGTACTCGCAAAAACAGCTACGGATCGTAAAGTTATGGAGGACACTGCTAAAGTTGTAATTTCCGCTGTTTTTGGTTGATTCAATTAGGGAGATTGGCTGCCATAGAGGAGGAGCAAAAAAATTCTTGACTGATCGTTCTCAAATCATGTATGATGACTTTGGAGGCGGAACTCCCTGAACATTAACAGGAACGATCATTCTAGAAATAGGAGTTGACTTTGCAGGGGGGAGGGCAACTTTGAAATAAGTTATTTTTTTGATAATAAAAGAACGATTGTTCTAAATAAGATTCCAGACAAAAACACATTCAAAACTATAAAAGGAGCTGCTAACAATGGAAATTTCAAAACAAGTTGCATTGGTTACGGGTGCGAATCGCGGGCTGGGTTACCACCTTGCAAGCGCACTTCTAACAAGAGGGGCTAAGGTTTATGCCGGAGCGAGAGATCCCAAAGCGATTCAATTGCCGGGGGCCATTCCCGTACAAGTGGATATTACAGATCCTCAATCGGTTGCGAAGGCGGCAGAATCCATTCCCGATCTGACTTTGTTGGTAAACAATGCGGGATCGCATACAGGAGCTTCTTTGCTGGACGGCGATATGGAACAGATTCGCTTGGATATGGAAACTCATTACTTCGGGACTCTGTCGATGATCCGTGCGTTTGCCCCGATTCTTGAGAAAAATGGCGGCGGGACGATTCTGAATATCCTCTCTGTCCTATCCTGGGTAACTGTAGGCAACACGGGATATCCTGCAGCGAAATCGGCGGAATGGAATATGACCAATACGCTTCGCACGGTTTTGGCACCTAAGAATATTCGGCTTTCCGGACTTCATGTGGCGTTTATGGACACAGATATGACCGCCAATGTAAAAGCTCCTAAAGCAAGTCCAGCGGATATTGCGAAGATTGCCATTGATGGGATTGAGGCAGACAAATACGAAATTGTCGCCGATGATTTTAGCCGTAAGGTGCAACATGACTTTGCTGGCGGCATTCAAGCATTGTATCCTCAGTTGTTCCAAACAAATTAATAGAAAGAAGTTCATGATCTACCGGCTGCAACAAGATATTCTTGTTGTGGCTTTTTATTATATCGCTAATGAAAGCGCATTATTCAGGAGCTTTTCGGAAGAAAGCGGGAAGAATGTGGGAGGTGATTTCGCTATAATGGACTCGTGAAAGGAGGAGGTTCGATGAAACCCCAAATTGCCTTGCAATTATGGAGTATTCAGGATGCATGCAAAGACGACTTTTATGAGGCGCTCAAAAAAGTAAAACAAAGCGGTTATGACGGCGTTGAATTTGCCGGTTATCATGGGAAAAGTGCTGCTGAAGTCAAAGGTTACTTAGAGGAACTGGGATTAAAGGTCGCGGCTTCGCATCTTTCTTTTGAGGCTTTGGAACGGGATTTCGAGGGGACGTTGGCCTTCGAGAAGGAGATTGGCAATTCTCGGCTTGTGATTCCTTATGCCAGCTTCCAGACCTTGGAAGATTGGCACACCTTCATTGGCAAGATGGAGGAGGTTGCAACAAAGGCTGCGGCTGAAGGCTTCGAGTTCTATTACCATAATCATGCCAATGAACTCTCGGAGATCCCCGGCGTAGACATTCTGGCTGAAATGGTGCAACGTACGAAGCACATTGATCTGGAAGTGGATCTATACTGGCTGGCAGATGCCGGCGTGGACGCATTTTCTTGGCTAGAGACGCTTAAGGATCGGATTGGTCTTTTTCATATGAAAGATATGCAGGATTCTCCTCGGGAAAGCACGGAAATTGGCTCCGGCGTCCTGCCGATGAAGGAATACGTCCAGATCGCCAAGCAGATCGATATTCCATGGTTAATTGTGGAGCAAGAGGAGTTTCAGAACTATCCGCCGTTAGAGGCTACAGCGATTGATTGCCAGCGTCTTCGGGCGATGGTGGATGAGGTTCATTCAGCATAGAAGGAATTATATTAACCCACCCAAAGCTAAGATGCAGAGGGTGGTTTTTTCATGTACATTTCTAATCATAAGTGTAAAAACTAAAGGTAAATCCCCTCTCGGGTTGTCCGGACAAGTGATGCCCCTTATAATCAAACTGAACACGACAAAATCCAACGTACAGGGAGTCATCAGGTTTATGAGCGAGTACTTGGAAATCCCGGAGTTTCAGGATTCCATTTTGTTTCGAACGTTCCTAAATGACGGAATGACGATTGTCTATCCGCATTGGCATAAAGAAATTGAAATCATCTATTCCCGCAAAGGCAAGGTGAACATCGGCGTTCGGGAAGAGATCGTCCAGTTGGAGGAAGGGGAGATCTTCTTTTTCCCTAGCGGGGAGGCTCATTATTTCTTGGCTTCGCCAGAGAGTGAACGGTATGTCTATCAGTTTAATCTGAAACTGTTTGATGAGAGAACCCTGCGCATTTCAGAGGACTCCTTATTAAATCTCTTTGAAACCGGCGAGCCGCTTAGCCGCAACTGGCCGCAGGGGTTAGCCCAGAAGGCGACGGAGCTGTTAATTCATTTATATGAAGTCGAACAGACGAAACCGATGGGCATGAATTATTTGACCCTCGGATATCTGTACCAATTAATCGGCGAGTTTTATTTGCATTTGCCAAGACGCCAAACTTCGAACTTGCCCAGCAAGCGATCCACGATTCAGCACAAAGAAACCTTGGATTTGCTGAATCAAGTCTTTGAATATGTGGAAAATCGTTATCGGGAAGTGATTACCCTAGAAGACGTGGCGAAATTCGTGGGCTTTAGTCCGTACTATTTCACTCGATTCTTTAAGGCGAATACGGGGCAGACGTTCATGCAGTTCCTGACGGAGTATCGGATCAATCAAGCAAAGTTTATTTTGGCCAACGAAAATATCCCTATGGCGGAAGTCGCCGATAAAGCCGGCTTCGCCAGCGTCAAAACGTTCCATCATGTGTTTAAAGATGAGGTTGGACAATCGCCGCTGCAGTATCGCAAAAATCTAATAGAGTCTTAAAGATCAAGGGCTTTTACGAGTTTATTCTCGGTAGAAGCCCTTGTTTGTTTTTTGAACCGGAGGGCAATATTCGGGAGTATCATGCGAGGAAATTGGGAAGAAAGCAGTTATAAATTTGGCTATAATGAATTCGACAATAGAAACGCTTTCAGGAGGGATAAGATGAAACTAAAAGTTGGTATTATCGGATGCGGCGGGATTGCAAACGGCAAGCATATGCCGGCTCTTTCCGAGGTGAAAGAAGTAGAAATGGTAGCCTTCTGCGATATTGTCGTGGAACGTGCGGAGGAAGCGAAGAAGAAATTTGGTACTGCGGATGCGCAGGTTTTTGATAACTATGAAACGATGTTAGCGAATACCGATTTGGATGTTGTTCATGTATGTACGCCAAACTCCTCGCATGCGGTCATTTCGATTGCAGCGATGGAAGCGGGCTGTCATGTGATGTGCGAGAAACCGATGGCGAAGACGGCTGAAGAAGCTAGAAGCATGGTCGAAGCGTCCAAGCGGACCGGCAAGAAATTAACGATCGGTTATCAGAACCGGTTCCGGACGGATTCGAGATATTTGCACCAAGTTTGTGAAGAGGGCGGTTTGGGTGAAATTTATTTTGCTAAAGCTCATGCGATTCGTCGCCGCGCGGTACCAACTTGGGGCGTATTCCTGGATGAGGAAGCGCAAGGCGGAGGTCCATTGATCGACATCGGTACCCACGCGCTTGACCTGACGCTCTGGATGATGAACAACTACAAGCCGAAGTACGTGGTGGGGAAAACGTATCATAAATTGTCCCAAACGAAAAATGCAGCGAATGCATGGGGACCTTGGGATCCGGAAAAATTCACTGTAGAAGACTCCGCATTTGGTTTTGTCGTGATGGAAAACGGGGCCACCATCTTCCTGGAATCCAGCTGGGCGTTAAACAGCCTGGACGTAAAGGAAGCAAAAACGACGCTGTGCGGAACCAAAGCAGGCGCCGATATGAACAATGGCCTGACCATCAACGGGGAAGACCACAGCCTGCTGTATGAGAAGAAGATCGAGTTGCAAACCGGCGGCGTTGCTTTCTACGATGGTGCAGGCGAAAGACCGGAGGTGCTTGAAGCCCAATCCTGGATTCAGGCGATCCTAAATGATACCGAGCCTGTCGTGAAACCGGAAGAAGCCTTGGTGGTTACGGAAATTCTAGAGGCGATTTACAAATCCTCGAAGACCGGCGAGCCGGTATACCTATAAGATCAAGGAGCGATATCCATGATTCAAGTCACCGTATGGAACGAATATCGGCATGAGAAGACCAATAAAGTCGTTCAAGAAGTATATCCGGAAGGGATTCACGGGCAAATTGCAAAGTTTCTCCGTGAGGACCAATTCAAAGTGAAGACGGCAACGTTGGACGAACCAGAGCATGGCTTGACGGAAGAAGTATTAGAGGATACGGATGTCCTGATCTGGTGGGGGCATATGGCCCATGATGAAGTTCAGGATGAAATCGTGGAACGCGTGCATAAGCGGGTGCTGGAAGGTATGGGGCTGGTTGTGCTGCATTCGGCACATTTCTCCAAAATTTTCAAGAGACTCATGGGAACCTCTTGCGACCTGAAATGGCGGGAAGACGGGAAGCATAGCCGCATTTGGAACGTGAACCCGAGCCACCCGATTGCCGAAGGTATCGGCGATTTTATCGAGTTGGAGAAGGAAGAGATGTACGGGGAACATTTTGATATTCCGGCACCGGACGAATTGATTTTTGTGAGCTGGTTCCCGGGAGGCGAAGTGTTCCGCAGCGGCTGTACGTTCCGGCGGGGGAACGGGAAGATCTTCTACTTCCAACCTGGCCATGAAACGTATCCAAGCTACTATAACGAAAAAGTGCAGAAGGTCATTAAGAACGGGATCCGCTGGTGCGCACCTACCCAGAACCTGTACCCTGTATACGGACACTATGAAGCACGCGAAAAATAAGGTAAACCAGTAGGAGTGAGAGCAATGAAACTCGGTGTATTTACACCTTTGTTTAATCATTTAAGCTTTGAAGAGATGATTGAAGAAGTAGCCAAAAAAGGATTGCAGACGGTTGAAATCGGAACCGGCGGTTATCCAGGCAACGCTCATTTAGATATCGACAAATTGCTGGCAAGCAGCGATGAGCGTAAAGAATATCTTGCCAAATTAGCGGACAAAGGCCTCGAAATCTCTGCGCTCAGCTGTCACAACAATCCGATCTCCCCGATCCCGGAAGTGGCTGCCGAAGCGGACACTTTGCTGCGCAAAACGATTAAGCTGGCCAGCTTGTTGAACGTTCCGGTCGTCAACGGATTCTCCGGCGTATCCGGCGGAAAACCCGGGGATACCCAAGTGAACTGGCCGGTCTTGCCTTGGCCAACCGAATACGACGATAACTACAATTATCAATGGGAACAGAAGCTGATTCCATATTGGAAGGAGATCAACACAGAAGCGGAAGCGGCTGGCGTGAAAATCGGGATCGAGCTCCATGGCGGCTTCCTGGCTCATACGCCGTACACCATGCTGAAATTGCGTGAAGCGACCGGCAAAGCGATCGGCTGTAATCTGGATCCAAGCCATTTGTGGTGGCAAGGGATTGATCCAGTTGCTGCGGTGAAGATCCTTGGCGAAGCTGGTGCAATTCATCACTTCCATGCGAAGGATACGTATCTGGATCAAGATAACATCAACATGTACGGGTTAACGGACATGCAGCCTTATGGCAATGTGAAGACACGGGCTTGGACGTTCCGTTCGGTGGGCTGCGGCCACGACTTGAAAGTATGGTCGGATATCATCTCCGCTTTGCGCGTATATGGTTACGATTATGTGCTTAGCATCGAACATGAAGATCCGATCATGTCGGTAGATGAAGGCCTCACTCGTGCAATTACGAACTTGAAATCCATCATGATCCATGAGCAGCCTTCTGCCATGTGGTGGGCGTAAAGGAGCAAGCAAGATGTCGAAGATCAATTTTGCCGTCATCGGCTATGGCGGGATGGGCTCTTATCATGCCCACAGCCTCATTCCGGCAGAAAGCTCTCGCTTTCATGTCGTGGGAACCTACGATATTTCCGGAGAAAGACAGCAAATCTCCAAGGGCAAAGGCCTGCATATTTATGGCAGCTTGGAGGAAGTATTAACTGATAACAACATCGAAGCCGTCTTAATCGCGACACCCAATGATTCGCACAAGGAAATCGCGATCCGCTCGATGCGAGCTGGTAAACATGTGGTTTGCGAAAAGCCGGTAGCAATGAATACCGAAGAGCTGGATGAGATTTTGGCGGTGGCTGAAGAGACGGGCAAGGTCTTTATGGTTCACCAAAATCGGCGGTGGGACCCGGATTTCCTTATCATTCGCCAGTTGTATCAGAACCGAACGATTGGGGAGATTTTTCAAATCGAATCCCGCGTTCAAGGGGCGAACGGCATTCCAGGCGACTGGCGTCATTTGAAGAAGCATGGCGGCGGGATGCTCCTGGACTGGGGCGTTCATCTGTTGGACCAACTGCTGTGGCTGGTCGACAGCCCGGTTCAAAGCGTATTTTCGGATTTAAGCTACATCTTAGGGGATGAAGTTGATGACGGATTCATCTGCTACATTACCTTTGAGAATGGTGTCAAGGCGTTGGTCGAAGTCGGCACCACCAACTATACCAAGCTTCCGCGTTGGTATGTGAAGGCCCTTGAAGGGACAGCGAAGATTAACGATTGGGATCTGTCCGGCGAGATCATCGCTGCTACCGGCCGTGAGGATGTGGCAGCTCCAACCCCAATCCAAGCGGGCGTAGGACTCACGAAGACGATGGCGCCTCCTTCGGAGGAAGCTACGGAGAAATTGGATTTCCCTGAGCCTAGAGCGGATTTCGTACCGTTCTATCAGAACTTCTATGAAGTTGTACGCGAAGGCGCTGAGCCCATCGTGAAGAATGCTGAAGTTCGCAGGGTTATGAAGCTGATGGATGATATTTTACAATCCAATCATAAAAAATAATGCTACAGCAAGTTGAAGGGCTAACCGCCTCTGCGGTTAGCCTTTTGCTGTTTGATGGGACGCTCGAAATGATCGGAAGAACGCCCAAAGGTCTTTGGCCATCAGCTCCGGCTCCTCCATGGCGGTAAAATGACCGCCGCGGGGGAGGGTTGTCCAACGCGTGATATTTAGGTTTTGTTTAGCCCATGCCTTAGGCGGAGGCAAAATGTCCTTTTTAAACAACGCGAGAGCAGTTGGAACCTCGATGTATCCGAGAGGCGGAAGGGTATGCGCATTTTCATAATACATATGGGCTGAGGAGCCGGCCGTGTTCGTTACCCAATAAATCATAATATGGGTGAGCAACTCGTCTTTGGTGTATTTTTGATCAAGATCCCCGTTGCAATCACTCCAGGCGCGCAGCTTCTCCAAAATCCAACTGGCCAATCCAACAGGTGAATCGGAAAGCCCATAAGCTAAGGTTTGGGGGCGAGTAGATTGAATGGACATATAGCCCCCTTCTTGAGCGACCCAAGCCAAAGCAGCTTGTTGATATTCCCGTTCTTCAGCTGAGAGCTCCTCTCCTGAGGCGTTCATGAGCGACCGGATGATCCCGATGTCCGTGAGATGGATACCGTATAACAGCTCTGGATGATTTGCGGCCAGATACCGCGTTACCCCAGAGCCGATGTCCCCACCAGCGGCAGCGAATTTCTTATAACCTAGCTCCTCCGTCATCAGCTTGGCCCAAAGCTCTGCAACCTGGGCGTTGTTCGTGCCCGGATGCGAAGGACGGCTAGAGAACCCAAACCCGGGAACGGATGGGACAATCACATCAAAAGCATCCTCCGCACGGCCCCCGTAACTTGCCGGATCGGTAAGGAGCGGGATGACTTTTTCATAACGAAGGAAGCTGTCAGGCCATCCATGAGTCAGGATCAAAGGCAGAGGATTAGGGCCTTTCCCGCGTTCATACACAAAGTGGATATCGATCCCGTCGATACGGCTACGGAAATGAGAGAAGCGGTTTAATCTAGCTTCTTGGGCTCGCCAATCAAATTGATCTCTCCAATAAGTAGCTAGCGATTGCAAATACTTTAGTTCGGTTCCTCGTTCCCAATCGGTATGTTCGGGCTGATCGGGCCAGCGGATATGCTGAAGTCTATGGTTCAGATCGTCCAAAACTTCTTCGGGAACATGAATGCGATACGGCATAGGTGCCATTGCGTTTCCCTCCTTCTCTTGCTATATCGCTCATTATATCCCTCGGGTAGATATGATACACTGACATAAATGAAGGATCTGACTATACGATTTGATAGGTGAAGCCCATGCCGCTGCTAGACCGCTATAAGAACCGCATTGTCAACATTGAGTTTGTTCCGATGGAGGAGGTCACTCGGCTGCCTTATCCTGAGCGCCGTTCCCTGGTCTTGATTACCTCCGGAAGCCTTCAAGGCACCCTGAACGATCACCCGATTGCCATCACGGCTCCAGCAATTCTCTGTTTGGTTGAAAGCGATGATTGGAAGATTACCGAGATGCAAGGTATAGCTGCCCAATCGTTTCATTTTCACCCTGAATTTTTGAGGAGCGTTAGGGTGGCTGAAACGGAGGACCTATTTCCGTCAGCACCAAGTATCCAAACCGGGCGATCGTTTTTTCAACGCGTGGAACCGTATCCGATCATTCCCCGAATGACGAGTCAAGCTTATCCGCATATCTTTGAATGGTTTTTTGTCCTGGGGATGGAAGTGATGGCACAGAGCGATGAACGCTGGGCCTGTCGGATTAAGAAGTATCTGATTCAAATTCTGGGCTTGTTAGAGGAGTTGAATCAAATTCGGGAGCCTTCCCCGGTGGATCAAGTGCTAGAGTTCATTCATGCCAACTATTCCCGCAAAATCACCTTAGGGGATCTCACTCAAGTTGCGCACTTGAACCGGGTCAGCTTAAACAAGTTGTTCCAAGCAAGATGTGGTTCAACCGCGATGGGTTACTTGCTCTCGTATCGTTTGAAAGTCGCCTGCGAACTTCTAACCCATACCGATATGAATCTGAACGACATTGCACGTGCGACGGGGTTTGAATACGATACCTATTTCATTAGACAGTTCACGTCCAAGAAGGGGATATCCCCGACAACGTACCGGAACACTTCTCGTCATTTTTCGAATGCGCAATAATAGTATAAGTCGTTTTAGTAGGGGAGGTTAGGATGAGGAAATTACATCTTGTTGGCTTCTTTTTATTCATGTCCTTGATATTATCGGCATGCAGCTATTCCGCTGAACCCCAAGAACCTCAAGCCCAGGATAAACGAGCTCAAATTGTTGAAGTTACCGTGGATTTGCCGCATAACGAAGGCTGGTGGGTTGTTCGCGACGGTATGAAGTCGATGACCCTTCAGGTGAAAGCCTTAAATACCGAAACCGTATTGTTTTGGGTTGTTCCTACAGGGACGGAAACGTGGGGAGAACGGCAACTCCTCGGTTATGACCTCGATGGAAGCGATGGATGGTCATTCACGTGGAACTTTGGCAGCCGTAGCATGCACGACCGTATCGTAGTTCAAGCCTTAGGCAGTGATCACACCTCCCAAGCTCAAGAGATGGTTCTGGTTACCGCAGAGTGATTACTGCGCGATTGAAGTATCTAAACCTCCAGCAATCGTCCGCCATCATGCCATTGGCCGTACATTTGATTTGCTTTCGTGCAGGCGATAAATTTATCCAGCCTGCGCTGAAAAAGTTCCGGCTGTTGGAGGACGCTCTGGATCGTATCGATCCGAACTCGTTGATAGAGCGCCGGGAAGTTCTTGAAATTCTCGTAGACTTGCGGATCTTCTCGCAGCCGTTGTTCGATCTGTTTATTAATTTGAAAAGCCTCGGGAGCCATATTGGGAAGAACCTGTCGTCCCTCTTCGGTCATAAGCCCCAACTTCTCAAGGCGACGAACGCGTGCTTTGTTTAACTCCGTCCATGAGCTGTTTGATTGACGTGGAGACAGCCTTTGGGCGGTCTCCGTATCATTGATTTTCTTCTTGGTGCTGTCAATCCAACCAAAGCATAAAGCTTCTTCAACCACATCTAAGTAATAGAGCGTGTCGGGGCTAGGCTTCATGCGTACGACAACCCAACAACACTTCGCAGTACGGCCATGCTCCTGAAGCCAACCCCTCAATTCCGCTCTGGACCTCACGGGAAGCAGATTCTCGATCTTCATCGTTTATTCCAAGGAAGCCGTAGGCTGCTGATTCCAATACAGTGCATAGTCATTCATCGTAGAGGCGTGCCCGAGCTGGCGCAACATGGTGGACACGTTCCCTCGGTGATACGAACCATGATTCACCACGTGAAGGATCATTTCCGATAAACGGGTTTGGCGGGGACCGGCAAACGGATTGTTTAACAACACCGATTGATCCCAATCGGGTTGGGTCTGGAACCATGCGTTAAACTTCTGAGCCAACTCGGTATAGGCATTCGCATAATCATCCACGGATTCTAGCACCTGTTCATTTAGCGAACGGCAGGCTTGAAAGGCTTCGGGCATGTCCATCCCAGTCAGAACCAGATACCACATCTGATCCACCGCATAAATATGGCTTAAGGCATGGGCAAGAGTGGGGAAGGAGCTATTTACTTCTTGGTGGAGCAACGAAGACGGGAGTTCGCGTATTCTTCCTAGGATCGTTTGGTTTGCCCAAGCGTGGTAGTTGTACATGTCGAAAGGAATATTTTGTTTACTCATTTGAATCTCTCCTTTGGTTGTTGATGTTCTGATTATAAAAAAAGAAGTATGACAACAGGCTGTCATACTTCTTCATAAAGTTTTAGTGCTTTTTGGAGCTGTTCTCCATTTTGTACCCGTCCATCAGACCGTACCCGCCTTTGGTTCCTTGGTATGCCACAACCGGAAAACCAGCTGCGCTAAGCACATCCATATCCCGATAGATCGTCCGCGGCGACACCTGAAACTCTTCCGCCAACACCGCTGCCGACAAGACATCATGATTTAGCAATTTATAAATGATGGAGATTAATCGCTCCAATTTCATAGGCTTCTCCTTTGTTCTGCTGATAATCCGCCATTCCCATAAGTTTCGGGTAGTACCTATCAAAATAGTGCGTACGACTGCATATTTTGTGCACAGTTTATCCTATCCTTACTTTGATGTAAAGGAGAGAAAACAAAGGTGGAGATTAATTTGACTCGACCGCTGGAGGATATTGCAACGGTGATTGGATTGTTGAAAGCGGATGTGGGGGAAACCTTGCTAGGTGTTACTTACTTGGTATCTCCCGAACAGCTGATCGAAATCAGCGCTGTCGCTCATCTGAATTCAAACGGAGCAAGCAAGCGAATGAGCTCACTGAACTACTGTTCGGCGGGCTTTTTTACATAGATCATCAACCTCATTGCACAAATCATCAATCCGCCTCAAATGAAATCAACATGCCATTGGAGGTTTTGCCCATAGGCTGCTCTTCGAATCGTTCGTATGCTGAGGATGGGTTCACTCCCATCACAAATCATGGAGGGGAAAGGTATATGAAGACAAAATCCTTAGCCCGCTGGGTCTCCACTGGCCTAGCAATCGGCTTGCTTGGCACCATGCTGCTGGCATGCTCTAACGGGGGGCAGACGAACAGCGCGAAATCGAATGAAGGGGGAGCAGATACCGGCGGCAACAATCCAGTCACCGAAACTGCGACAACGTATCCGATCCAAACCGATAAGAAGCTAACGTATTGGGGGGATTTGACCGGGAACCTGATCGGGATCGTGAATTCCCATAACGATGTCCCGTTCTTCCAGAAGTGGCAAGAGAAAACGGGGGTTTCGCTCGAATTTACCGCACCGCCGGCAGGTCAAGCCCGCGAGGCGTTGAACGTCATGCTGGCCTCGGGTGATTTGCCGGATATGATCGAGTACAACTTTATGAGTTTTCCCGGCGGACCGGAGAAAGCAATCAGTGACGGGTATATTTTGCGCCTGAATGATCTGATCGACAAGTACGCGCCTAATCTGAAGAAGTATTTAGCGGAGCATCCAGAAATCGATAAGATGGTGAAAACCGACAGCGGCAGCTATTACGTCTTCCCGTTTATTCGGGGCGATGAGTACCTGCAGGTCTTCCAAGGCCCGATGATCCGTAAGGATTGGCTGGATGAACTGGGCCTGCCGGTGCCGGAAACGATCGACGAATGGACGACCACGCTTCGTGCGTTTAAAGAGAAGAAGGGGGCTGCCGCTCCGCTCTCGCTGGTCAGCAAGCCACGCTTCTTTAATGAATCCTACAACGGGGCGTTTCTAGGTGCCTACGGGGTAACGCAAGGCTTTTACCAGGAGGACGGCAAAGTCAAATTTGGCCCTGCAGAGCCCGGATTTAAAGAGTATTTAAGATTGTTCCAGTCTTGGTATAAGGAAGGATTGCTCGATAAAAATATTGCGACGGTGGATGGGAAAGCGCTCGACAGCAACCTGGCCTCCGGCGCCACGGGGGCAACGATTGGCAACGCCGGCGGCGGGATGGGGAAATGGCAGCCGCTGATTGAAGCCAACGATCCGAAAGCCGTGCTTGTGGCAGCCCCATATCCGGTGCTGAACAAAGGCGAGAAGCCTAAATTCGGACAGCGCAACCAACCGTACTCCTCTGAAGGCACCGTCGCCATCACGACAACGGCCAAGGATCCGGAGTTGGCGGTGCGGATGCTGGATTACGGCTACAGCGAGGAAGGCCATATGTTCTTTAACTTTGGCGAAGAAGGCGTCAGCTACGAAATGGTGGATGGATATCCGAAATACACCGACTTGCTCATGAATAATCCAGAGAAGCTCGCACCTGCGCAAGCGATCTCGTTACATGCCCGCGGCAGCTACAACGGACCGTTTGTCCAAGACAAACGGTATGCGGAGCAATTCTTCGCCTTGCAAACCCAGCGGGATGCGATTGAAATCTGGAAGAACACCGATGTCGCGAAATACCAATTGCCGCCGATTACGCCAACGCCGGAGGAAAGCTCGGAATACGCTACGATTATGAACGACATTAACACGCTGGTGGATGAGATGACGATCAAGATCATTTTAGGGGAAGAATCCGCAGACCAATTTGAAAGTTATGTAGAAAAAATGAAGTCGCTTCGCCTGGACCGTGCAATCGAGATCCAAACTGCAGCGCTGGAGCGTTACAACAACCGATAAGAAGCATGCGGGAGGGCGGATCTGCCCTCCCGACTTGAAATGAGGTGAACCCCTAAAGCCCATGAATAAACCCGTGTCCTTCAAACGCCGGTTCATCCGGGATTTTCGGTTAAACAAATACTTGTATCTCATGATGATTCCCGTCATCGCCTACTACGTGATTTTTCATTATGGTCCGATGTATGGCGCGATTATCGCCTTTAAGGATTTTACCCCGGTGAAGGGGATCTTGGGGAGCGACTGGGTAGGTCTAAAGCATTTTGAAGAGTTCTTCGGAAGCTACTATTTCTTGCGAGTGCTTAAAAATACCGTTCTCATCAGCTTATATACGTTAATCTTCGAATTTCCCGCACCGATCATCCTGGCCTTATTGATCAATGAAGTGCGCCGCCGCTACTTCAAACGGGTCGTGCAGACCATTACGTACATGCCGTATTTTATCTCTTTAGTTGTCATCTGCGGGATAATTACGGACTTTACGAATGCGGATGGACTGATCAACCGGCTGTTCATGCTGTTTGGATACGATGGTCAAGCGATGCTGCAAAAGCCAGAGCTGTTCCGGCCGATCTACGTGCTGTCGGAAATCTGGCAACGGATCGGTTGGGAATCGATTATCTATATTGCCGCGTTGATGAGTATCGATCTTGAGCAGTACGAAGCCGCGCGAATCGACGGGGCGAGCCGGCTGAAGCAAATGTTCTACATCACCTTGCCCGGTCTGGTGCCTGTCATCACCATCATGTTTATTTTGCGGATCGGAAACTTGTTGAATGTAGGTTTTGAAAAAATCATTTTGCTCTACAATCCGATTACCTACGAAACGGCGGATGTTATTTCCACATTTGTGTACCGCAAAGGGCTATTGGAATTTGGCTGGAGCTACAGCTCGGCCGTAGGATTATTTAACTCGGTGATCAATCTCGCGCTGCTCATCTCCGCGAACTACATCAGCCGCAAAGTGAATGAAAACAGCTTATGGTGAGGTGGAAGCGATGAAGACGGAAAGCGGTTGGCTGGATCGATTATTTAATGTAGTGAATTATACGCTGCTCATTTTGCTCGTGATCGCGACTTTGTATCCGTTGGTCTATGTTCTGTTAGCTTCGCTGAGTGATCCAGCACGCCTGTTGGCCTATAAAGGGTTCCTCTGGAAACCGATCGGTTTTAGTCTGGAAGCTTATCGGGCTGTGCTCGCCAACCCAGGTATCGGGATCGGGTTTCGCAATACGTTGTTTATCGTCGTGTTTGGGGTGACCGTGAATATTTTTATGACCGCCCTGGGCGCTTACGTCTTGTCCCGCAAAAACGTGATGTGGAACAAAGTCTTTATGTTCATCATCGTGTTCACCATGTTTTTCGGCGGTGGCTTAATTCCGATGTACCTGATCGTCAAGGGCGTAGGTCTGTTGGACTCGTTATGGTCCACGATTATCCCGTTTGCTGTCAGCACGTTTAATTTGATTATTATGCGGACGTCGTTTATGGGCATCCCGGACAGTTTAGAGGAGTCGGCCAAGATTGATGGAGCGAACCATTTTACGATTTTGTTCCGAATCATCATCCCGCTCTCAATGCCCGTGATCGCTGTAATGATCTTGTATTATGCTGTAGATAAATGGAACGGTTGGTTCTACGCCTCGGTATTCATTCGAAGCCGGGAGCTGTTCCCTTTGCAGCTCGTACTCCGTGAAATCCTGATCTCGAACTCGACGGACAGTATGTCGATTGGTGCCTCCGCTGGAGATCGGTTCCAGATCGGGGAGACGATTAAATATGCCACGATCATTGTGGCTACGTTTCCGATCATGTGCGTGTATCCTTTTTTACAACGATATTTCGTGAAAGGTGTTATGGTCGGATCCTTGAAGGGGTAATGGATGAAGGGGATATCCACGAGTACAGGTAGAGGAGGAGAAGCATGACAACGACCTTAAATACGATCGGTCAGGAGATCTGGCCGCGGTTGGAGTCCAAGGTGTCGCAGATGAGGGATTCCTTGGGGACCAAGGCTCCACATGTTGCAGGACAAAACGGGATTTATGATGATACGAAGCTGGACTGGTGGACCTCCGGATTCTGGCCGGGAATGCTTTGGCTGATGTACGACATGACAGGAGATGAAGGTTGGCGGGAGGCGGCCTGGTCTTGGGATGAGCGGTTGTTTGCGCTGTTCCAGCAGGAGAATGCTTTTGATCATGATGTTGGGTTTCATTTTTTGCCGACAGCGGTTTTTAAGTATGAACTGACCGGCGACAAAGACGCCTTGCGGCGAGGCTTGTTCGCGGCAAACTTCCTAGCCGGTCGTTTCAACCCAAAGGGCGGCTATCTTAGGGCCTGGAACGGCATCGAAAAGACCGGCTGGTCAATCATCGATACGATGATGAACATCTCACTGCTCTTCTGGGCTTCTGAGGAAAGCGGCGACCCGCGGTTTGCGCATATCGCCAAGGCTCATGCAGATATGGTTATGAAGCAATTCGTACGGGCGGACGGGTCGACCCATCACATCGTGGTGTTTGATCCTGAAACAGGTGAACGTGTGGGGGCATTAGGCGGGCAAGGTGCGGGTCCTGACTCGGCTTGGAGCCGGGGGAACGCCTGGGCGCTATACGGCTTGACGAATACGTACCGTCATACGAATGATGCCGTGTACTTAAGTGCAGCCCAGCGGGTGGCGAATTTCTTTATCGCCAGCTTGCCTGAGGACAATGTCCCTCCGTGGGACTTCCGGGCCGTGCGCGAAGGCGGAGAGGAAGAAATTCCTCGGGACACCTCGGCCGGAGCGATCGCTGCCTCCGGATTGCTGGAGCTTGCCGACCAGCTGGATGAACCCACTGGCCGACCGTACCGCTCTGCAGCTGAGCGGATCTTAAGCTCCCTCGCGGCGAATTATGCTACTTGGGACGAGCCGAAGCATGAGGCGATCCTGCTTCAAGGCACGGGTCATAAGCCAGCGAATCAGAACGTGAACGTGTCGCTGATCTATGGAGATTATTACTTCGTTGAAGCTTTGGCGAAGCTCCAAGGTTGGAGGCGGCGAATTTTCTAAGAACTTGAACTCGATTATAATCAGCCCGAAGGACGACTAAGTCCCTCGGGCTATTGGCATTGGATAGGTTGCAGAACGGCCTGTAAGCAGAATTATCAATCGAATTGAACTTTTTATCTATAGGCTTGGGCCGGGGAAACACGTTATAATTAGGTCTTGATCTGACATACTGACAAACGCATAAAGCCAACGTACCAACGTACTAACGAACCGATTAACCCAGTTACCTGCTTATTTACAAACCAGAAGGATACGGGGGAGGAACGGATGTTGAACATTCAATCTTTGTGGCGGAAACGGGAAAGCGTGATCGTAACCTGGCTCGTTTCGTACAGTGCAGTGTTGTTTGTGCCGATTCTGTTCAGCCTCATCATTTACGCTCAGGCCAATACGGCATTAAAGAGCGAAATTCATCGGGCGAATGATTCATTGCTGAAGCAAATGCGCTACACGATCGATACGCAAATCGATTTGATGAAGCGGCTCAACATGGAGATGACCTGGAGTCCGAACTTGCAAACTTTGATGTACTCAAGCCAATCTGACGCCGAAGCGCCTTACACCGCATATCAGCTTGTCAAGGAGTTCCGCCTGTTCAAGACGTCGTACGCCACGATCGATGAATTTTACGTAGTCTGGAAAAAAGGGGATGCGGTTCTCCGGGCGGGGAATATTCGGGATATCCCTACCGCCTTTCATACGATTCACGAAACCGGAGACCTTAGTTTGGAGACATGGAAACGGTCAGTTTTGGAAGCGGATACAAAGCGCTTTATGGTGCTCCCTCACCTCAATGCGGGGCCTGCGGAATCCTCGATCGCTTATGTCACGCAGCTGCCTGCTGATCTAAATGGGCAAGAGACCGGGACCGTTGTGGTGATGACGGATACGAGCCGATTCCAGCAGGCACTTGAGGGGATCTCCGGCTTCAGTGATGGTCTGCTAATGATCCTCAATCAGAATGACGAAGTGCTGATGACCAATCGGGACCCTGCCGAGGAGCTGCTTCCCTTTATGGAGGGCAACCGCGTAAGGCTAGATCAGGCGAAGGTCGGAGAATCGGAGCTGTTCTATATGGATTCGGCGGTATCGGATCTTAAATATGCGTTGATCATCCCAAGCGGGTTGTATTGGGAAAAAGCCGTGAACGTCCGCAATTTCACGTATATCAGCATCCTGGTCAGCTTGGTCGGTGCCAGCGTGTTGACGTGGTTTTTTATGCGCCGTAATTATTCTCCTATCCAACAGCTGGTGGAGTCGTTGAAGGACAAAACGTCGCAGTCTGTACCTGGAGAACCGAATGAGCTCCGGTTTATCCAGAACATGATCCAGCGGGCCCGGAGCGAGAAGAATGAGATTGCCCAGCAACTCCAGAAGCATCAGCAGGTGCTTCGTTCGAATTTGATCTATCGACTGCTGAAGGGGAAGACCGACCCGCTTGTTCCTTATGAGGAATCGTTTCGTTCCTTTCAGATGCCGCTGTATTCGCGGGATTTTGCAGTTATTTTATTTGTGATCGAAAATGAAGATCGACTCTATGACAAGTTGCCTGGCGTGGGATTAAGCGAACGGAGCAAACTGATTCAGCTGATCATCTCCAATGTGGTCGAGGAACTGGTTGCCACGCGAGGACATGTGGGCTATGTTGCGGAGGTCGACGAGATGATCGTATGCCTGGTGAATTTGCAGGCGGATTCCGTGACATGGAGCGAGGATTTGAGAGCGATTGCGGCGGAAGCTCAGCGATTCTTGGAGCGTTACGAGATGGAGCTGACGATTTCGTTCAGCGGTCGCCATCCATCCTGGATTGGCATTCATGAGGCGTATCAAGAAGCAGTGGATGCGATGGAATACAAGATGGTTTTGGGGAAGAAAGGGATCATTGCTTACGGGGAAATCCAGCAAGAGACGACAGGTGGGATGTATGGGTATGACTATCCGCTGCAGACCGAGCAGCAGCTGATTAACTTCATCAAAGCCGGGGATGCCGAACAGGCCGGTCATTACATGAATGAGATCATGAAGCGGAATTTGGAGAAGCCGGTGATGTCGCTGAATGTGGCTAAATGCCTCATGTTTAATTTGGTAAGTACGATGATCAAGGTCATCCATGAACTTGGCGGACATGAGGATGATTGCCGGCTGGCCGATTATCCGCTATGGATCGATGAGGTGCTGGCCTGTGATACCGTACAGGAAATGCAAAGCGCTCTGCAAAGCTTGCTGCATGAGGTCTGCACCTTTGCCGCCGACAAACGTGCAAGCCATCTGTTAAGAGAACGGGAGGACTCGCTCCGCAACC
Source organism: Paenibacillus sp. J14 (assembly GCF_000518465.1). Lineage (NCBI taxonomy): Bacteria > Bacillati > Bacillota > Bacilli > Caryophanales > Paenibacillaceae > Paenibacillus > Paenibacillus sp. J14. The sequence continues at coordinate 141,614 of NZ_JADQ01000006.1, forward strand.
TGATCGAGAAAGTGTCGGCGTATATCGCGGAACGATATAACGACGCCAACTTAAATGTCAATGCGATTGGTGATCATTTTGGGATGAAAGGCAGTTACCTCTCCAAGCTTTACAAGAATCAGACGGGAGAAGGCTTGCTGGACAGCATCCACCGATGTCGAATTGAGAAGGCGAAGGAGCTCATGCGAGCGCAATCGGAATCGATCAGCGAGCTGTCCAAAGTAGTGGGGTATAACGATGCCGCTACGTTTATTCGGGTGTTTAAGAAGTATGAAGGCATCACGCCAGGCAGATATAAAGAGATCAGCGGCATGAATGGGAAGGAGGTTACGGTATGAGTCGGAATCGAGATCAGGTTCAGCCTTATGCAAACCGAGGACTCGCGATGGTGGTGATCCTGGCGTTGTTTGTCTTGTTGAGCTCTTGTGATTCCAGTGTGAGGCCTTTCCATGGGTCATCCGCTGCTTCGGTGGAGAGTCCACAGGAGATACAACAATCGGTCGGGAAAGAAGCGAAGGAACAGGTGACGCTGACCTATTGGGCTGAGCTCAACGGAAATGCAGCCAGTATCAAATCTAAGTTCAGCGAAGTTCCCTTCTTTCAAGTATGGCAACGGAGAACCGGAGTCCAGCTTAATTTCATTCAGCCTCCAGCCAATCAAGGGAAGGAGGCAATCAGCGTCCTGCTTGCTTCCGGAGAACTGCCGGATTTGATCGAATATGAATGGATCAATTATCCGGGCGGCCCGGAGAAGGCAATGAACGATGGTTATATTCTGAGGCTTAACGATATCCTGGACCAAAATGCCCCGAATTTGAAAAAGTATCTCCAAGCCCATCCCGAAATTGATCTCCAAGTTCGTACTGCAAACGGCAGTTACTACGCTTTCCCTTTTATTCAGGGTGAACCGCGGCTTCGCACTTACCAAGGCCCGATCATCCGCAAGGATTGGCTGGATGACCTTGGGCTTGAGATTCCGGAGACAATCGAGGAATGGCATGATGTGCTGAAGGCGTTCAAAGAACGGAAGGGAGCAGAGGCTCCGCTCACCTTCCTTGGCGTACCCAATCCGTTGTTTGGTATCGAAGGCGGTGGATTCGTTGGCGCTTTTGGGATTAAGAAAAACTTCTACCAGGAGCAGGGGAAGGTCAAATTTGGCGCCATCGAGCCGGAGTACAAGGCGTTTCTCGCACTGTTCCGCGACTGGTATCAGGAAGGGCTTATCGATCCCAACCTTGCTGCAGTGGACTCGGAAACCCAGGATACAAGCATGATTCTCGGGCGCAGCGGCGCCAGCATCTGGAACGCCGGGGCGGGAATCGGGACTTGGTTGCCGGTGATGCGAGCCCGGGACCCGAAGGTCGAACTGGCGCCGACGCCTTATCCGGTACTGAAAAAGGGGGATCGTCCGAAATTTGGTCAACTTGCTCCGGTCGTGGGAGTCAGCGGCAGTGTTGCGATCTCAACAAGCAATCAGCATGTGGAGGAATCGGCCCGGATGCTGGATTATGGTTACAGCCCTGAGGGGCATATGCTGTTCAACTTTGGGATCGAAGGGGTTAGCTATGAAATGAAGGACGGTTATCCAGCTTATACCGACCTCATTTTAAACAATCCGAACCAGTGGGCTCCATCACAAGCGCTGGCGATGTATACACGGGCTAGTTATTTTGGTCCGTTCGTGCAAGATGTACGGTATATGGAGCAGTATTATGCGTTGCCAGAGCAGCAGGAGGCTACCCGGCTGTGGTCCGACACGGACGCTGCGCTGCACATCTTGCCGGTACTGCCGAAGACCGAGGAGGAGAGTACGGAGTTTTCGGTCATTATTCAGGACGTGAACCGCCTCGTGGATGAGATGTCGCTTAAGATCATCTATGGGATGGAGCCGCTGGATGCGTTTGAAGGTTACGTGGAGCAAATCCACGCCATGGGGATCGACCGGGCGATTCAAATCCAACAACAGTCCCTTGATCGATATAACGCGGCATTATCTGCGAGATGATGGTTGGATTTGGATAAAATGGCAACGCGAGTGGCGTTTTTGAGCATCGATAAACAAGCTTTCTCGCTTTACAATCGGGGGTGAATCCCATATACAAAGGAGGAAGATGATGTGATGCGCAAAAGATGGCCCGCTCTGCTGCTCGCCCTCGCCGTTGTCGCCGGATTCGCTGTTCCGGGAGGAGGTGCTGTCTCGGTGTCAGCTGAAGAAGCGAATCCTACAGCTAATCAAGGTCCGTCCCTTGGTCGTGATGGGAGAAGCCTGCTTTATCCCAAGGGGTGGTATCCGGGATACCGGACGGAAGAGGGGCAATTTTTGCATGACTTCTCCTATGCAGGCTATCGGAGAGGTGAGATGCCGATCCCTTCCGTTAACAAGCACCGGGGCATTAATGTAACGAAATCTCCGTACCGTGCGGACCCTACGGGGCGTACAGACTCCACACGCGCCATTCAGCAAGCGATTGATGATGCGGCGGAGCGCGGTGGAGGCGTGGTCTACCTTCCCAAAGGGACGTACCGTGTGACACCCCAGGAAGGGAAGGATTATGCTCTGAATATCCACTCCAGCGGGGTGGTGCTTAAGGGTGACGGGCAGCAACAGACGCATATTTACAATACTCAGGAGTTTATGAAACAAAAGGACATCATCCGGGTTGGCAATGGAGATTGGAAACGGACCAGCACGGTGACCAAGCTGCGCAAAACGGTGTCCGAACCTACGGTGCTGTTGCCCGTAGAAAGCACGGATGGCTTTCAAGTGGATGACTTTGTCGTGATCACCTTTGAGACGACGGAAGGCTTCCTGAAGGAGCATGGGATGCAGAATAAATGGGCTTCCCGTCTAGGTAAGGTGGAGCCGATATTTTATCGGCAGATCGTGGCGGTTGATCCCAAGGCCAGAACCCTGACCCTAGATATTCCTACCCGATATCCTCTGAAGCTTCGCGATGACATTACGATTACCAAAACGGAAGCCCCCATTACGGAAGTTGGCCTGGAGGACTTCTCGATCGCGAACGTTGAGAACTCGAAGCCGGGGCTTGGGGAAGATGATTTCAAAGTGGAAGGAACCGCCGGGTACGAATCTGATAATGCTAAAGCGATCAATATGATTGCAGTGGCTAACAGTTGGATCCGCAATGTTAGCACGTACAAGCCGCCGGGGAATGCCACCTACCATATTTTATCGAAGGGCATTATTTTAGACCGGACAAAAAATATCACCGTCGACAACGTCACGATGCAGTATCCGCAATACCGGGGAGCCAACGGAAACGGCTATCTGTACCAATTCATCGGAAACGATAACCTGATTAAGAACAGCCGTGCCGTTGGGGCGAGACACAGCTTCACCTATGCCAATTTCTCAGCAAATGGCAATGTGTTGCTCGATTCGTATTCTGAGAACTCTTTTTACCTCACGGACTTCCACATGTATTTGAGCATGGCCAATTTGATTGATAATTTCACGGTGAACGGGGACGCGATATCCGCGATTACAAGGGATTACGGCTCGTCCGCAACGAGCCGGCACGGCGTAGTGACAACCGAAAGCGTATTTTGGAATACGAAAGGCATCGCTGCCCATTCAAGTAAACCTGGGGTCATTATCGAATCGGAGCAGTTTGGCAACGGGTATATCATCGGTACCCAAGGGAAAGTGAACGGGGTGAAGGTCGATATTGTAGGCTCGATCCCGGATGCCGATACCTCGCCGTTTGATTGGGTTGAAGGCGTTGGGCAAGGGGAGCGGCTATTCCCGCAAAGCTTGTACAAGGATCAAACGAAGCAACGGTTGGATCTTCAGGCCTTAGGTCTCCAGTCGATCCTCGTCAACGGGGAAGCCGTAGCGGGCGTGCAATTTTTGCGAACGCAATATGATTACGTACTGCCCTTTGGCACGACAGAAACCCCAGTCCTTTCTGCACAGGCGGTTTCCGAGGATGCCCGTCTCAAGATCGATCAACCTAAAGGGATCGACGGAACTGGTGTAATTACGATTACACGGCGTGGAAAGACACAAACGGTTCGGGTGAAGTTCAGCGTGGCGAAGACGCCGGTGCTGCCGGAGAATATTACGATTGCTCCGGACAAAAGCGTACCGGGCTGGCGTTCCGCCGGTTATGCGATCAGTGCAGGCAAGACCGGACGTCTGCAATCTTTCCTGACGCTCGATAATGGAGAAGTCGTGAACACTTCCGAGTTGAATATCCCGGTAACGTACCGGGTTAGTGACGAACAGGTGGGCTATATCGAAGGGAATACATTTTACGCTGAACGGCCCGGTGTCGTTGATATCATTGCCAGCTGCCAGCTCCAAGGCGTGATTGTTGAAGCGCGCCAGACCTTTGAGGTGCTGGAACCTATCCCTGAGCCGGAGGGACCTTTAGCCGCAATTGCCAAAGTATCGGCCAGCGCAGATGACGGCAATGTGCCGAGCAACACACTGGATCGTGATCCGGACACCCGTTGGTCGGCGGATGGGAAAGGCCAATATTTACAGATAGAGCTGGATGAGGTCACGACGGTAGATGGGGTGAGCCTGTGGTTTTATAACGGTCACACCCGTTCGAACTATTTTGATCTGGAGGTCTCCGTGGATGGCGTGCATTTCGAACCCGTTCTAACGGGGATGGCCAGCAAGAAACAAACGGAGCTGGAGACGTTTGAGTTTACGCCGACGCCGGCAAAATTTATCCGATATGTGGGGCAAGGTAACGAGATCAATACGTGGAACAGCTTGCTTGAAGTTTGGGTTCACGCTGAATAATGTCGAATAATCAGGGCTGGAATCCCTCTACAATAGGCCAAACAGATCATTTGCGCTCCTCCGTTTTATGTTAATCTCATTCTGAATCAAATCGCCCTGGAAGAAGTACGGACATTTGAGGATCGCATCACAGGGAAATCAGAGAAGGAATGGAGTGTAGAGGAACGAGTGAAGAACAAGGCAATCTTGCTGTTGTTGGCAATCTGTTTGGCGGGAATTATGGGAGTCACCACTCCGGCCCAAGCAGAGGCAAGATCAACCAAAGCCATTTGGGCATGGGATTTCTATGATGCGGCTTCCAACTCACAAAAAATTACGTCTTTGCTGGAGTTTTTGAAGGACCAGAACATCAACCTGTTGTTTATTGGAACAAGCAGAACGCTGCCGGATCAACCGGCAACCTATACGGAGCTGATCAATCGTGCACATGCGGAGGGGATCCGCGTCTTTGCGCTGGTCGGAAGAGCCGAGTGGGCCTTGGAAGGACGACATCGCGATGCGCTCGCAGAGCTTCGTCAGGTGCTGGCGTTTAATGCTTCCCACCCGGACAGCACCTTTGACGGCATTCAATTTGATATTGAACCGCATGTCTTGCCGGAATACCAAACGAAGCGAGGTTCTGTCAATTATCAATACCTGCAGGTGTTGAAGAAAATCGCGGCAGAAATTCGCACCAGCGGCAATCCGCTCGAGTTTAATGCGGCGATTCCTTGCTGGTATGCGACAGGGGAAAATCCGGTGATGGTGGAGACAGGCGGACAACGGAAGCCGTTAAGTTACTTCGTATTGGATATCGTGGATACCGTATCCCTAATGGCTTACCGCGACACGGCTGACCGGCAGATTCGCGCGTCATTGGCGGAAGCCGATTATGCCGCAAGCTTGGGGAAGAAGGTTTATATCGGTGCAGAGACCAGTCCGCCTAATGGCTCTACGATTCCCAGTGAGATTACGTACTATAATAAAGGCTTAGTTTACATGAACCAACAGATTCAGGCCATCAACGCTTATTTTGCGCAGCATGCCGGGTTTGGCGGCATCGCCATCCATCAATACCCTGCTTACCGAATTATGCTGCAAGACCGGTAAGAAGCAATCGGCGGGTAAGGCTTATCTGTACGCATACGGACAACTGAACATGAATAAGGATGAAAAAAGAAGGATGCGAACCTGTTCGCTTCCTTCTTTTGCTTTTACACAAGATTAACACGCGGATGATACCGCCTTGATGTTCGAGCAGTACCATGAGAACATGTGGGACCGTTCCCACTTCAAGATAGGTCATTAGGCTTTGTGATGATTCTATAAAACAAGAAAGGCGATGAGCCGTATTGCTAGTACTCGATGTGATGGGGCGTGTGACGCCGGACAATAACAAGACGCATATTCGTATTCCGTTTCAATTGGATGAGGATTGCAGCCGGTTGCGACTGAAATTTGAATATACTCCGAAGCTGCTGGAAGAGCGCGGACGATCTTTGGAACTGCTAAGTCAAAGCTTCGACGCATATCTGCTGCCGGAACAGAAGGCACCGGCATTAGCCCAAGCAGACAAATATATCCCCCTGAAAAACCTGATCACGCTCTCGCTTGACGATCCGCTAGGTTATCGGGGCGCCTGTCATCGTCATGATCCGGTACAGGAGCTGGCGCTTTCGGCAAGGGAAGCTTCCCCTGGGTTACTTCCAGGCCCTCTACCCGCCGGAGATTGGGAAGTCACGCTAAGCGTTCACTCGATCGTCACGGATACCTGTAATTATTTGCTCCAAGTTTGGGCGGAAAAGGAGAATGAGGCGTAATGAAATGGTTGGCTTGTGAGCTGCATACTCATACGCTGCATAGCGACGGCGCCCAGACGCTGGAAGAGTTAGCAGAGGGCGCGGCAAAACTTGGGTTCGATGCAATTGCGCTTACCGATCACAATACGATGACCGGGCTCGCAGGGAAGGAGACGATCTCCAAAAAGTTTGGACTGCTCATCGTTCCTGGGATGGAGTGGACGACATTCTATGGCCATATGGTGACGATCGGATTAAGCGAATATGCGGATTGGCGGAAAGCCGACCGCAGCAAGATCGATGAGGGGATTCAAGCGGTGCATCGACTCGGCGGGATTGCCGGTTTGGCTCATCCGTTCCGGATCGGCAGTCCGGCTTGCACCGGATGCTTCTGGGAGTATGAGATTCAGGACTGGTCCGTTGTTGACTATATTGAGGTTTGGTCTGAGACGTTTGCTTCCATTCGCACCAACAACCGACGAGCGTATGCCCTCTGGACCGACAAGCTGAGTGAAGGCTTGCGGATCTCAGCGACGTCTGGCCGGGATTGGCATGTGCAGAAGGAGACGGATGAGCCGCTGTCGGTGACCTATCTCGGCATCCCGGAAGACGAATTGCCGAAGGAGGAACATCTGGTCAACGCACTTCGAGAAGGGAAAGCTTCGGTGACGATCGGCCCGTTGCTGCTGCTCTCGGTGAGCTGCGGCGGCGAAAGCTACGCTCTGGGTTCCGTCATTCCGTCACCTCTGCAACCGGAAGAGGACACGGATATGCAAGCGGAGATCACGATTGATTTCTCCGTTCGGCCGGGGTTATGGTCGTTGCCCGATCAAAATTTCAAGCTGATCCTCTGCTCGGACCGGGGCCAGGAGCTGGATACCGAGGTGATGTGGAACGGCGGCAAACCGGGCGACGATGTCATCCGTCTATCCGGTTTGCCGCTCTCGTCTGAGCCGAGAAAATGGCTGCGAGCCGAGCTTTGGGGGAGGGTGCGCGAAATTTATACGTTAATTGCTTTTACCAATCCGGTTTATTTCGATTAAGGAGGTAATTCATGACATGAAGCAATTCCCTTTGATCACAGCTCATACCGGGTGCATGGGGCACCCCGATCATTCCTTAGCCTCATTTAATGCTGCATTGGCCCTTGGAGTGGACGTTTATGAAGACGACATTCGGATTACGCGAGACGCAAAGTTGGTGTTGGCTCATGACGACGAGGTGGTGCTTGCAGATGGACGGCAGACCCGATTATCAGACATTACACTGGCGGAGCTGGAGGAATTTTCGAAGGAGGAGCGTCTCCCTCTGGAATCCGTTCTGCGTTGGATCAAAGAAACCGGAAAAACGATGAACCTTGATATCAAATCAGCGGCCTGCCTGGAACCAGCGGCTGCGACGCTGCTCCAAATGGGAATGACGAATCAAGCCTTCTTCAGCGGATGTGGGTATGCGGTTGCCATGGAAGCTGAACGTCTCACCCCGTCCATTCGTAAGCTGCTGAACGTCAATATCGACAGCTTTCGATTGAGCTCATATGCAGAGGCTGTTGCCCAGGCCTGTGATGAAGCCCGTTCGGCGCGATGCTTCGGGTTAAACGTTCCGTACCAGTTGGTTCGACCGGAGCTCATAACCGCGGCGAGACAAGTAGGGCTGGCGGTCTATGTGTGGACGGTCGCAGAGCCAGACGTTATGCGGCGAATGGCTGGCTTGGGCGTAGATTCGATCACATCCCGGAATGTTGCCGAGCTGATCGCTGTGAAAAACGAAATGATCGCAAGTGAAGGAGAGACTCTACGTTGACTAGGAAGCCGAACCATGGCTTGCGGGAGATAGCCCGGGTGGCGGGAGTATCCAAGTCCACCGCCTCCCGGGTGATCTCCGGCAACGGATATGCCAGTGCGGAGGTGAAGGAACGGGTGCTGCAAGCGGCGGAAGCTCTCCATTACAAGCCGAATGCTGTCGCCCGGGCGATGGTGACCAAACGCACCTACAATCTTGGGGTCATCGTATTTCGTGAGAAGCCGCCGATCGTCTCTCATCCGCTGTACGGCAAAATCATTGACGAAATTCTGTTCGCTTCCGAAGCCCGCGGGTATTCTGTCTTCTTGAAGACGGATCGAGAGATGAGCTTACGCTCCACCGATTTTTTACTGGAACAGCGGGTGGATGGATTGATTCTGGTCAGCCGTTTGCAGAAGAACGTGATCGATTACGTCAAAAAATTTCATCTGCCTTACCTCATGGTCAACGGTTCGACCGACGATCCGGATGTGATTCATCTCGTCAGCAACGATGAAACTGGCGGCGCGCGGGCAGCCGAATATCTATACGGGCTGGGACATCGTCAATTTTTCGTCATCGCCGGACCAGTGGAGCATCGCAGTCACTCGCTCCGCTTAACGGGATTCCTCCGGCGTCTGGAACAATTAGGCCTCTCGGAGCAATCCGGCGCTGTAAGGGTGATTCCTTCTCCGGAGTCCAGCTTTGATACCGGCTTCCAACGGATGGAGAAGCACTTCTCGGACTTTCGGAAATACGGATATACCGCGCTGTTCACGACCAACGACATGCTGGCGCTAGGCGCCATGAAGTTGCTGCTGGATCGAGGCGTTCAGATTCCCCAGGAAGTTGCTGTCTTGGGGTACGACGATATCGAGCTTGGCCGCATGTACTCACCGTCGCTGTCAACGGTTACCGTAAATGCCGTCGGGATCGGACGAGATGCGGTGGAGCTGTTGGACAAGCTGATCCGCGGCGAAGCCGATTTGCCGAAGCTGGTGGAATATGAGAGTTATGTGGTCAAACGTCAATCAACGGAAGGGAAGGAGTGACCTGAATGGGATGGTATTGGAAAAAAGTAGGGGCAAGGCGAATTATCGAGTTTGTGCTGCTTACCGTGTTTGCGATATTTTTCGCCGGCCCGCTCTTGAACCTGCTGGTGCTGGCGTTCAGTGAGAAGTGGAACTATCCGGAACTCTTGCCGGCGACTTGGGGATTCAAATGGTGGAACTTCGTATTAGCCAAGGACGACATCGTCTCCTCGATTTCATTGTCGTTCTTGATCGCAGTGATCGTAACGGCGTTATCCATCCTGATCTGTATTCCAGCTGCGTATGCATTCGCGAGAATCCAGTTTCCGCTGAAGCGAATGTTCTTGTTCTCGTTCCTGCTGACGCATGCATTCCCGAAGATGGGGTTATATGTCTCGATTGCGGTGTTGTTTTATCGAATTGGTCTCATGAATACCCTGCTGGGTGTCGTCTTGATTCATATGATTAATGTGTTGATGTTCATGACTTGGATTCCTACGGCTGCCTTCCGTAATGTGCATCGGGCGCAGGAGGAATCGGCACGGGATGTTGGGGCAACTCCATTTCGGGTGTTTCGGAGTATCACGTTGCCCATGGCGATGCCCGGCATTATGGTTGCTTCGGTCTTTACCTTTCTCAACTCGTTGGATGAGGCGCAAGGGACCTTCCTTGTGGGGATTCCGGATTTCAAGACAATGCCGATCGTGATGTACTCCATTATTTCGGACTTTCCGAGCAGCGCAGGAGCGGTGTTCTCCATCATTTTAACCTTGCCGACCATTATCTTGCTGCTTGCTGCACAACGTCTGGTCAGCGCAGATGTGCTGGCGAGCGGGTTCCAAACGAAATAAGCCGACCCAAGGGAAAAGGGGGTAAACCGCATGCAATTAGTGTTGCAAAATTTGACGAAACGTTATAAGACAGGGGACGGAGTCAGCGATATCAACTTAACCGTGAAGCAAGGTGAGCTCGTGACCCTGCTGGGTCCATCGGGATGCGGAAAGACGACGGTGCTGCGCAGTATCGGCGGCTTTCTCGAACCAGATGGGGGGGACATCCTGATCGAAGGCCGTAGCGTTATCGGGGTGCCGCCGGAGAAGCGCCCTACGTCGATGGTGTTTCAAAGTTACAATTTATGGTCGCACATGTCTGTGTACGAAAATTTGGCGTTTGGGCTGAAGATCCGTAAAATGCCCAAATTGGAAATCCGTGCTGCCGTCGCTGACGCGTTGAAGCTGGTCCGGTTATCGGGTTACGAGAAGAAGTATCCTGCTGAATTGTCGGGCGGACAGCAGCAACGCGTCGCCTTGGCCCGCTCCTTGTTGCTGAAGCCGGCTGTGCTGCTGTTGGACGAGCCGTTCTCGGCGCTGGATGCGAAGCTACGTCACGAGATGCGTGAGGAACTCCGTGAAATTCAAATGCAAACCGGACTTACGATGGTGTTCGTAACGCATGACCAAGAGGAGGCCTTGTCGCTCTCCGACCGGATCGTGGTGATGAATCACGGGCGAATCGAGCAAATCGCAGGCCCGCAACAAATTTACGATGCGCCTGAGACTTTATATGTGGCAAGCTTTATCGGCAAGATGAACTTTTTGGAGGGGGTGGCGGATGAACGGAGCATCCGGATCGGCGCGCTCCGCTTTCCGAATGAGAAGCGGCTCAGCGGCAAAGTTACCGCAGCGATCCGACCGGAGGATGTCGTGTTAAGTGAGGCAGAGGAGAATGAAGAGAAGTTGGCGGGGAGAATCAAGCAAGTGATGGTACTAGGGCATTATGCCGAAGTGACCGTGGAGCTGCCGGGATGGGGGACGCTGCGTACGTTCCAATCGAAGGAAGCAACACAGCACTTGTCGGTTGGGAAGGACGTTGGCGTCAAGATCGTCAAATTGATCGGGTTTCCGTCAGGTGAACCCAACTAAGGGAGGATAAAAGAACATGAGATCCAAGAAACCGTGGTTAACTCTATTGTCTACTGCGTTGTTGTCAATGGCCTTGCTTGCCGGATGTGGGGGTGCGGATATAAATGGAGCGGCGTCAAATACAGGAGCACAGGGCGAATCAACGACAACGCCGGCAACGGCGAATGCACCGGTGAAGTTTAACTTTTACTTTACAGGCTCGCAAAACGTGAAGGATCTGTGGGATACACTGATTCCGATGTTCGAGAAGCAAAACAATCAAGTAGACGTGAACCCCGTTTATATCCCGTCCGGAACCGGTGCGCAGCCGACCTATGATCGGATTCTGGCTGCCAAGCAGGCTGGCAAAGGCTCGGGGGACATCGATTTGTATGAAGACGGAATCGGCGTTGTATCCCAAGGCACGAAGGACGGAGTGTGGCAGCAGTTAGATTCGAACGCTATCCCGAATCTGGCCAAGGTCAATTCCGATACTATGAAAGACGTGGATAACTACGCAATTCCTTACCGTTCCTCCGCCGTTGTTCTAGCTTACGACAGTACGAAAATCTCCAACCCGCCAAAAACGTTGGACGAGCTGTTGGCTTGGATCAAGGCGAACCCTGGACAATTTGCTTATAATGACCCGTCCACCGGCGGTGCGGGCAGTTCCTTTGTTCATACGGTAATCTACAAGGACTTACCAGAGGAAGATATTCACAATTCCGATCCATCCGTGATGGCCAAATGGGATCCTGGATTCCAAACGCTCAAAGAGCTGGGTCAATACGTTTACGGTGATGGGATTTACCCTAAGAAGAACCAAGGCACTTTAGATCTTCTGATGAACGGAGAGGTATCGCTGATTCCGGCATGGTCGGATATGGTGCTGCAGCAAATTAACGAAGGATTGCTTCCCGATACGATCAAAATGCAGCAAATCACGCCTGGCTTTAACGGCGGGCCTACGTATCTGATGGTCAACGGGGAGTCCGATAAAAAAGAAGCAATCTACCAGTTCCTCGACTTTGTCCTGTCGCCAGAAGCACAAAACGTCATCGTCGAGAAAATGAACGGGTTCCCGGGGATCGAATTGTCCAATATGCCGCAGGAAACACAGGATAAATTCAAAGGGGTGGCCGAAGGCTTCCGCACCTTCAACATTGGCGACCTCGGCACAGAAATCAACAAACGTTGGCAAAGTGAAGTTGCTGCACAATGAGTAAAGAGTGGAAACAAGCGATGGCGGGGCTGGCAATGGTCCTCCCCTCCTTCGCCATTTTATTGGTTGTCGTCATCATCCCTATCATCCAATCATTGGTGCTAAGTCTCACGAACGAGGCTGGGGGATACGATTTGAGCCGGTACCATTACCTGTTTGCGGATAAAGGGATGCGGGCGAATTTACTGTTTACCTTGCGGATCACCCTCATTACCTGTGCCTTGGTGCTGCTAATCAGCTATACGCTGGCGATCTACATGCGTTTTAATCAGGGCCCCATCGTCGAGCTGATACGCAAGACGTATATGATCCCGTTGTTCATTCCAGGGGTGATCGCGACTTATGGGCTGATCAATCTGCTCGGGAACCACGGCTGGTTGGCGCGCCTGCTTACGCACATCGGCGTCACGCTGCCGCGGATTATTTTCGATGAGAAGGGGATCATCATTGCGAACCTCTGGTTCAATATTCCGTTTACGACCATGCTGCTCAGCTCGGCGCTGGCCGGAATTCCTTCATCGGTTATCGAAAGCGCCAAAGACGTCGGAACAGGGAAGTTAAGATTGTTTGCGAGATTTATTTTACCGTTGTCCTACAAAACGTTTCTCGTTGCGCTAACCTTCGTGTTTATGGGGGCTATTGGCTCCTTTACGGCTCCATTCTTGCTGGGGGCTAACTCACCGCAAATGCTGGGCGTGTCCATGCAGCAGGTGTTTAGTGTCTTTCAGGAGCGAGAGCAGGCAGCAGCGATGGCGTTCTTCTCGTTTCTGCTTTGTTCCGTGCTGGGAGTGTTCTACATTCGTTCCATGGCCAAAGAGGAGAACGCCAAATTATAACAAGGCTCGATGTACCCCGGGATTCGGGGTTCTTTTTTATAACCATCTTTTCCATTGATTTGGTGATTTGGAGTCGCTTACAGTATAATTATTCTGTAATTTTCAGATCGAGAGGGGATGTCCGTGAATAACGTAGACAGGTCAAATCAAGCGACAACAAAAGAGCAGTGGAAAAGAAATATCATCCTGTTCCTGAGCAGTCAAACCATTTCACTGTTTGGTTCTTCGCTGGTGCAGTATGCCATCATGTGGTATATTACGCTGAATACGAAGTCGGGGATTATGATGACGTTATATATCATCTGCGGGTTTATTCCCACGTTCCTGTTATCCCCGGTGGCGGGCGTTTGGGCGGACCGATACAACCGAAAATGGTTAATTATGCTGTCAGATGGCATGATCGCTTTGGCCACCCTGATCCTCGCGCTCCTGTTCCTGATGGGATATGAGGAAGCATGGCTGCTCTTTGTTATGGCTGCGATTCGTGCGCTTGGCTCGGGTGTGCAGACGCCGTCAGTTGGGGCAATTTTGCCGCAAATCGTACCGTCCGACCAATTAACGAAGGTGAACGGAATTAACGGAAGCATTCAAGCCGTCATTATGTTTGTGTCCCCTATCGTCAGCGCTGCACTGCTTACCGTGGCTACGATCGAAACCATTTTCTTCATCGATGTGGTTACGGCGGCGATCGCAATTTTGACACTGTTGCTTTATTTCCGGATTCCGCCGCATCAACGTGCCACCGACCAGCAGTCGTCCAGCTATTTCAGCGATCTTAAGGAGGGGCTGCTCTACATTCGTCGGCAAGCGTACTTAAAATCCTTTTTCGCTTTCATGGCGGTCTTCTTTATTCTGATGGCCCCCGCCGCATTTTTAACCCCGCTTCAGGTGACTCGAACTTACGGCGAGGAAGTCTGGCGGCTTACTGCAATTGAAATTGCTTTTTCTGTCGGCATGATGGCGGGTGGGGGATTGATTGCCGCATGGGGCGGCTTTAAGAATAAAGTCCATACGATGACGCTGGCTACCGTTCTGATGGGGGCATGCACGTTTTTGCTCGGCGTCATTCCCGTCTTTTGGATCTATCTGGCGTTTATGGCCTTGTTTGGGGTAGCCATGCCGGCTTTTAATACGCCAACGATGACGATGATTCAGGAAAAAGTCGATGAGAGCTATTTGGGAAGGATTTTCGGGGTGTTCAGCATGATTTCCACGTCGATGATGCCGATCGGGATGTTGATCTTCGGGCCGATCGCCGATGTGATCGCGATCGAATGGCTGCTGATTGCGACCGGCCTTCTCATCTTAATTCTTTCGATCTTTCTTGGACGGAATCAAGCATTGCTGGAAGCCGGCAAACCGGTCATCCAGGAAGGCGCACTGCCGTGACAAACGTAGCCTCGAAATCGATTCATGTTAAGTGACAGCGCAACTCGGAAAGCATATAATCCCTAGGCTTATTTAAGTGTGCTTGAAACCGGTGTATGAATGGATGGGCCAAGGACAATGTTTTGTCCTTGGTCCTTTGCGTTTTTTAAGGGAGTTCCCGTAGCAGAGGGCCGGCGCCGACAGGCGCTAGTTTCTCTGCTTTTTTATTTTTTCAGCGATAAGGGGAGTTAGCTATGAGGTTATTAGAAATAAGCGGTGTAACGCACCGAATTGGAGACAAGGAACTTCTCTGGAATTACATGCGGGTGAGCATATGGGGCTTGTCGGACAGAACGGTGCAGGAAAAAGTACGCTGATCCGCATGCTTATCGGCGAGTTGATTCCGGATCAAGGCCTCATCAAATGGCAGCCACGTCTGCGGCTAGGACACCTGGATCAATATGCCCGAGTTCCGGGGGCGATGTCGATCCGGGACTATATGCGGATTGGAAAGTAAGACAGCTAAGTTTAAAACCTAACGAGGGCGCCCACAGGTTAATTGGGGCGCCCTTTCAATATGATATTGTTAGCTTTGCCAAAGTCGAGAGCGACTTTGCCCGATTTCGCCGCAATCTGTTCCGCGAGAACTACTGCACTGACTCCGCAGGAAATCAGAGCCACGTCAAAGCTATTCTTATGAGCGATAACCCACTTCATCGTATTCCGATACTCCGACCATTGGTCAAACGGCAGTGCATGTACGATCTTTTGATTATAGGGTTCTTGTTCAAGCCGTTCCTTGAGCTTTGCAGCTTCCCGTGTGATGATCAGAATTCTCCGGCCGGAAAGGAGGGACCAGAATTCCTCCATTTTGGCCAACTCCCGGTTCACTCCGGCATGGCAAATCAAAGGCGGCTCAATCTTGTAATAGGAGAACACTTCGTCCGTTAAGGGTCTTTTTAAATAATCCGGTGCTTTAATCGTGTTGTCTCCGGGAGGAAGGATTCCAACAACGGTCGCCTTTTTTACAGAAGAAATCACGGCATTTCGCAGATGTAAATTTGGTAGGGTCAGGCCTTTTTCCCCTCGGTTGGCTTTGATGGCCCACCGTTCCTGAAGCACTTTAGACACAGGCCAGACATGATGTTGAGACATGACCAAATTCTCCCCGTCACCAATCCTTACTAAGGAAAATGCCTTCTGATTCTTGAGTGCGTCTTCGATTGTCTTTAGCAAGTCTTTAGTATCTAAATAGATTTGTTGCATCCGACAATTCATTCCTTTCGCATGCTTAATCATTTCAGTCTATGATTGCGAGCACGGAATGAATTGTGTGCTTGTACTGCCAAGTAGTAGAGGAGGGTACAAGACTATTTTCAGCAAGCAATGGAATCCGTCCTGTCCGTTCGTTATCACAAACATATAGTAAAAAGTAGAAGGCCTGTTTTCCAGAACTAGATTAAGCTGAGTGAGCGGCTATAAGCAAGGAGGATTGTAGATGTCAAAAAGGATCGTAATCGAAAGCAATTTTAATACATTTGGATTTAGTCCGCACCGGCTGACCCGTCCCTGGCTAGAGAATCGAATTCAGATTTTTCGCGAGTTCACACTGAAGTCGCTGTTAGTTCAAACCAATCAAGACTTTATGGCGATCTTCAAGGTCGTGCCCGAGACAGAGAAAATGATCAACGAGATTTTGGCTAAATACCCTCGTCTACCGAAAAACATCATGTTTGTAACCCATCAAGAAGGGATGGAGCGCATTAAAACCTATGCTGGATCCTGCGAGAATTTGTATTTAGTTCGCATGGAATCTGACGATATGTACCATAAATCCTATATCCAACAGCTGCATGACCATCGACCGAAGCCAGGCACCCTTGCTTTAATTAATCAAAACGGTTACGCTTACGACTCGATCCATGGAGAAATGGTACCGATGTTTCGAAAATCTCCTCCATACTATGTGTTCTTGTATAAGACTTCGGAATTTACATCCGGATATCGCATCAAGCTGCCAGGAAGGGCCACACACGGGAACGTGATTGAATTACCTCATGAAATCTTAACTCCTCGTAACTTTGTCGAAGTTATTCACCGCTATAATTCGATCCCGAGAACGCTCCCGGTTAAAGGACGACTGTCGAAAGAGGAGCAGAAAAAAGTGCTGAAAGAATTCATGGGGTAACTGCGTTATTGGAAGACGGCCCTGTCCTTCTCCTCACGTCCAACATATAGTGAAAGATCGGTAGCTCCGTTACACGAAAGTAAAAGTAACATACGGGCTATTATGACAAGGAGGGAAGTGCATGACTAGAAAAGTAGTGATTGAAAGCAATTTCAATACGTTCGGGTTATCGCCAGATCGGCTGACTCGGCCGTGGTTGGAGAAGCGCATCGCGATCTTTCGTAACTTTACCTTGAAATCATTAAGAGCCCAAACGAATCAAAACTTTCTGGCGATATTTAAGATTGCCGAAGAAAGCGAAGCGATTGTAGCAGATATCCTGTCAAAATATCCGCCGCTGCCAAACAATATCTGGTTTGGAACGAAACGCAACAGTATCGAGAAAATGAAAGCATACGCCGGAAATAGCGAGGATTTATATATCGCACGTTTGGATTCTGACGACCTGTATCATAAAACGTATGTCCAGCAGTTGTACGATTATCAACCGAAGCAAGGAACGATTGCTTTGATCAATCAAAACGGCTATTTATGGGACACGGTCAATGGAGAAATGGCACCAACCTTTCATTATTCCCCGCAATTCTATGTTTTTCTTTACAAGACTGCCGAGTATATGAAGGGATATCGCGTGAAGCTTCCAGGGCGGGGTACACATGGCAATGTGATTGATTTACCCCATGAACTGTTGGCTCCCCGAAATTATGTGAATGTCATCCATCAAAATAATACCTTAGTCAAGAAGGTACCGCAAAAAGACCGTCTAAGCCCGGCAGAAATCCAGAAAGTCCTGAAAGAATTTATGAGTTAACCGCGGTTTCCTCGAAATAGAGGAGGTGAAGGATTTTGGTAAACCAAGATCGGGTCAACGAGCGCTATTATGGTCAGGTGAACTCGGAAAAGTCCCATGAAGCAACAAGAGCACGCATTCATTGGATTTGCCGTCAAGTAACGGGTAGAAGAGTGCTCGACGTAGGGTGCAGCCAAGGGATTACTTCGATCCTGCTGGGCCGAGAAGGACGCAAAGTTCTTGGATTAGATTTGGAAGAAGGGGCGGTCCAGTATGCGAAAAGGGAGTTGTCCCGGGAATCTAAGCCTGTCCGATCCAAGGTTCAATTTAAAGTCGCCGATGTTACGGAATTCCAAGGTCATAAGCTATTTGATACCGTCATTCTAGGACAAATTCTGGAGCATTTTGCGAATCCCGGAGTGTTGATCAGTCATGCTTATCGATTGCTGGCAGACGGCGGCACTCTGATTGTAACGGTGCCATACGGATATCATCCCTTCCACGATCATAAGCAGACCTTTTATGCCGGGAACCTAGGTATCTGCCTGGATCCTTGGTTCGAGGTCACGAAGATGGAAGTTCATCATAACTATTTGTGCTGCGTGGCTGTGAAACGTAAAGAGATTCGGAATCAAATCTTTCCTGATGCTTCCATGATGAAGCAATGGATTCTTTTTGACAGTGTAAAATTTGCCGAGATTGAACGCCAGCACATGAAAGACATCGAGCAGCGAAAAAAAGCGCTGGGGCAAGCAAATGAGCAACTGAAAGAACTGCGAAAATTGAAGTCCAATCAAGCGCCCAAGGTTTGAAAACACCCGATCCATCGGGTGTTTTTTATTATGGCTTTAGCCAGTTGAGCTCGCGAAGCGTGCGAAACAAAAAACCACCCGCTATGCGGGTGGAGGAACGAAGGTTTGACCAACTAGACCATTCCCATAAAATTGAGATGTTCAGGCTCAATAAAAGAAAGGAATGGTCTTAGATGGCAAACAAGAGCTATAGTTTAGCTCACACGAAGTGGATGTGCAAATACCATATCGTGTTCACCCCGAAGTATAGACGGAAAGAGATCTATAATCAAGTGAGGAGAGATTTGATCGAAATATTTAAGCGTCTGTGCAAATACAAGGGAGTGG